>CAJOFW010000219.1 GCA_905234005.1 uncultured Oscillospiraceae bacterium | reverse complement strand
CCGCTGTCACGGACGTGCGCGCATCAGGGTCTATGCTGACGGTCACGGGGAGGCATACCGCCTCTGTATCCGAATGATTTTCGTCCCCGACAACTTTATACCAGACATAGTAGGTTCCAGCGTCGGTGGCTGTAGGGATGGATGTGGTATAAAGGCTTTGCATCCGCCATTTCCATAGAATGACTTAATGCATACATCTGTATCAAGTATCAAAGGAACGCCCCTTTCTCATATCCCGAACAGTTTCCTCGACTGTCAGAATATTGTCATGATCCTTCCACAGACCGGCAAGGTCCATCACTGCGGCTCGCATTTTTGTATCTGCATTCTTTATCGGCCGCTCGTTAAACGTCGGCTGGCTATTCATCGCTCTTAGAAGCTCCAGCACGATTTGCTGGTTTCTTCTTGGCATGGCCTCTATAATGCTCATCGCTTCCTGCGCCGGCGTCACAAAAATCACCTCCAATATGCTTTCCCGCTTTCCGCCGAGCCCGACAGGGTATACCACCCCCGTCAAATCCGACGGTTATCCGTCTATGCAGCTTCATGCGCCCCGCAGCCGCGGGACGCGAAAAGAGCGCGGCTATCCCCTGCTGTGCCGTGACAAGCTTAGTCCCGCGTGGCTGTCAGGCGTCTTTCTTCAGATTTGCGTCGGCAAAACCCGTACAGGGAGCCGATATCCGCGCATACGAACAAGGATACATATCAATTATAGCAGAGCCCCCGCCCGAGGGCAAGGGGCTTTGTCCGCAAACCCCAAGGCGCATGCCCCCCACGGAAATTGAATGAGTCAGGAAATTATGAACAGAACCTCATGCAGCGGGTACCGTGCGCTCAAATCTCGCCGAGGGTCTTCTGTTCCTTCCAATACCTCCGGCAAACGCAGCTTTTTCACGCTATGCCAACCCCCTTCAGGGTTAGTATACCACATCGTTCACATTATGTTAACCCGTTCAATTGCCGCGATAATCCGCCGCCGTATTTGCCGCGTTTGTACGGCGCGGGAAGCGGCGCGGAAACCGCAGCCGTCCGGCAAAACGGGCGCGAACGGCTGCCAACGCGGTTGAAAGCCGTGCGGCGTTCTGCTATAATACGGGAAAAACCGCTGTCATACAGGAGGCTTTCATGAAGCTCATCCATCTCTCCGACCTGCATCTGGGCAAGCGTGTGCACGAGTACCCGATGCTGGAGGATCAGACATACATTCTCCGCTCGATCCTGCGTATCGTGGAGGACGAGACCCCGGACGCGGTGGTCATCGCGGGCGACGTGTACGACCGGCCCGTGCCCCCGGCGGAGGCCGTGCGGCTGTTCGACGACTTCCTCTTCGGCCTTGCGCTGCTGTGCGGCAACGTGTTCGTCATCAGCGGCAACCACGACTCCGCCGAACGCATCGCCTTCGGCGGGCGGCTCATGTCCGGCTCCGGCGTGCACGTATCCCGCGTGTACGACGGCACGGCGCAGGCGCACGTGCTCACGGACGAACACGGGGAGCTTGCGGTCTATCTTCTGCCGTTCGTCCGTCCGGCGGAGGTGCGGGCGCTGTTTCCGGACGAGCCGATCGACGGCTTCACGGACGCGGTCGCCTGCGCCGTCCGGCACATGAACATAGACCCCGCCCGCCGGAACATCCTCGTGACCCACCAGTTCGTGACCGGCGCGGAGCGCTCCGATTCGGAGGACGTCTCCGTCGGCGGGGCGGACGGCGTGGACGCGGCGGTGTTCGACCCGTTCGATTACGTCGCCCTCGGCCACCTGCACGGGCCGCAGCGCGTCGGCCGCGACACACTGCGCTACTGCGGCTCGCCGCTCAAGTATTCCTTCTCCGAGAAGGATCAGAAAAAAAGCGTGACCGTCGTCGAGCTGGGCGCGAAGGGCAGCGTGAACGTGCGCACGGCGCCGCTGACGCCGCTCCGTGAAATGCGCGAGATACGCGGCTCCTACGACGAGCTGACGCTCCGGAAAAACTACGAGAACACCGCGGCGGACGACTATCTGCGCGTCATCCTCACGGACGAGGAGGACGTCCCGGACGCGATGCGCCGTCTGCGGACGGTCTATCCGAACATCATGCGCCTTGCCTACGACAACCGGCGCACACGCAGCGAGTCGTCGCCCGACGGCGGCGCGGCGGCGGTCGACGGCATCACGCCGCTCGCGCTGTTCGGCGAGCTGTACGAGGCGCAGAACGGACAGCCCATGAGCGGCGAGCAGCAGGCGCTTGCCGCCGCGATATTCGAGGCGCTTCGGGAGGAACAGCCATGAGACCCTTATCGCTCACGATCTCCGCGTTCGGCCCCTACGCCGGGCGCGTGACCCTGCCCCTCGACCGCCTCGGCACGAGCGGGCTGTACCTCATCACCGGCGACACCGGCGCGGGCAAGACCACGATCTTCGACGCGATCGCCTACGCCCTCTACGGCGAGCCGAGCGGCATGAGCCGCGATGCGTCGATGCTGCGGTCGAAGTACGCCGAGCCGGGCACGCCGACCGAGGCGGCGCTCGGGCGGACATACGGCATCCGCCGGAACCCCGAGTACGAGCGCCCGAAGGCGCGGGGCGGCGGCCTGACGACCGAACGCGCCGCCGTGGAGCTGCGATTGCCGGACGGCCGCGTCCTGACCCGCCGCGACGAGGTCGACGCCGCCGTGCGGGACATCATCGGCGTGGACAGGGCGCAGTTTTCGCAGATCGCGATGCTGGCCCAGGGCGAGTTTCAGAAGCTGCTGCTGGCCGATACGCGGCAGCGGCGGGACATATTCCGCGAGATATTCCGCACGCGGATATACGCCTCGTTTCAGGAGCGTCTGCGCGAGGAGACCGCCGCCTGCCAGCGCGCCTGCGAGGACGCGAAAAAGAGCGCCGCGCAGTACGCCGGCGGCATCCTCTGCGCGGACGGCGACCCGCTTTGGCCCGAGGCGGAGCGGGCAAGACGCGGCGAGCTTCTGGCGCCGGAGACGGCGGCGGTCATCGACAGGCTCGTCGTGCAGGACGCGCTGCGCTGCGACGAGCTGAGGGCGGCGATTTCCGACGCCGACAAAAGCCTCGAGGCGCTGGCCGCGTCCCTGGCCCGGGAGGAGAGCCGGGAGCGGGCGCGTCGGGAGCTGGAGGCGGCGAAGGCGCGGCGCGGCGCGCTCGCGCAGGTGTGCGCTCTGGCCGACGAGGCCCTTGCCGCCGCGCAAAAAGCGGAGCCGGAGCGGGAGGCGGCGCTTCACGCCGCCGGACGGATCGAGGCGGGCCTCGGCGTATACGACGAGCTGGAGGCGAAGGAGGCGGACGCCGCCGAACGGGAAAAGCGGCTCCGTGCCCTGCGCCGGGAGCAGGCGGAGCGCCAGGCGGCGTACAGCGACGCCCTCGCCGCGCTCGAGGCCGACAGGGCCGAACGGAGCGGGCTTGAAAACGCCGTCACGGCGGTGAGCGAGCTTACGGCGCGGCGCGACGCGCTCACCCGCCGGGCGGACGACCTCGCGGCGCTTCTCGACGAGGCGGCCGCGATCGGAAGGCTGCGCGAAGCGCTGCGGGCGGCGCAGGAGGCGTACCGGGCCGCGGACGAGCGGGCGGACGCGCTGCACCTCGAGGCGGCGGCGCTGCGCCGTGCGTTCAACGACAACCAGGCCGGTATCATGGCGCTGCGTCTGCGCGACGGCGAGCCGTGCCCCGTGTGCGGCTCCGTGACGCATCCGCACAGGGCGTCCCTGTCCGAAAACGCGCCCCTGGAGGCCGATGTGGAGAGGGCCGAGAGCGCCGCCGCCGCCGCGTCGGACGAGACGAACGCCGCGAGCGAGCGGGCCGGCGTGCTGAAGGGCCAATACGCCGCCGCCGCCCAGGCCATGGAGGTGCGCCGTCAGCTTCTTCTCGGCAACGACGCGGCCGAAACGGCCCGTGATCGGCTCGCGGAGGCGCGCTCGGCGCTCACGGCGCTCGAGGAGGAGCTTCAGGAGGCGAAGCGGCGGAGCGAGCGCCGCGCCGCGCTCGACGAGAGCATCCCCCCGCGTGAGACGGCGCTCTCGGAGCTGAACCAGATCCTCGTCGCGTCGGCGCTGCAGATCGAGCGGCGCGACAGCGAGCTTGCGGCGCTCCGGTCGCAGCTTGCAGAGCGCCGCGCCGCGCTCGAATATCCGACGCGCACGGAGGCCGCCGCCGCCCGGGACGGTTACGCCGCCCGCGCCGCAGCGCTCAAAAAGGCCGCCGACGACGCGCAGAGGGCGCGCGACGAGGCCGTCCGCGCCCTCGACGCCCTCGACGCCGGGCGGGCGCAGCTCGAGTCCGTCCTCGCGGACGGCGGCGGGGAGGACGATGAGCGGGACGCGGACGCCCTCCGCGCCGAAAAAACGGCGCTCGAGACGCGTCGGAACGAGCTGAACGAGCGGTATACCCGCGCCGCCCACCGCCTCGAGACGAACCGTCTGGCCCTCGAGCGCTATACGGAGGCCGCCGGCGAGCTGAAAAGCCGCGAGGAGCGGTACGGCTGGGTGCGGGCGATGTACAACACGGCGGCGGGCACGGTTCCGGGCAAGGAGAAGCTCATGCTCGAGACGTACGCGCAGACGGCGTACTTCGACCGCATCCTCCGCCGGGCGAACGTGCATCTCATGCAGATGTCCGGCGGGCAGTACGACTTAAAGCGCCGCCGCGCCGCGTCCGACCTGCGGGCGCAGAGCGGGCTGGAGCTGGACGTGATCGACCACTACAACGGCACGGAGCGGAGCGTGCGCACGCTGTCCGGCGGCGAGAGCTTCCTCGCGTCGCTCTCGCTCGCGCTCGGCCTCTCGGAGGAGATACAGGCGTCCGCCGGCGGGGTGCGGCTCGACACGCTGTTCGTCGACGAGGGCTTCGGCTCCCTCGACGAGGACACGCTGCGCGAGGCCATGCGCGTGCTGCACGGGCTTGCCGGCGGCGAACGCCTCGTCGGCGTCATCTCCCACGTGGGCGATCTGCGCCGCGAGATCGACCGCCAGATCGTCGTCACCAAATCCCGCGACGGCGGCAGCAGCGCCGAAATCCGCGTATAAAGGCGGATTGTGCTTGATAAATCCGCCCGGGTGTGTTACAGTGTATGTACAAGGCGATCCCGCATCGTGCGGAAGTATATTTGAAAGGAAGTCAAACCACCATGGCAAAGTATTTCATCCAGAGAAAAATGGACACCGAGGGCAGCACCATCTACGAATACACCGCTCCCGGCCACTATGACTGCAAGACCACCCGCCTGCACGACAAGACCGGCGGCGGCGCGAACGAGGCCGAGAACTGCCAGATGATCATGGGCATCACCTACTTCGAGCCGGGCGGACACACCGACTACGGCGCGAACCCCCTGGAGTCCATCTACTACATCCTCGAGGGCGAGATGACCCTGAAGACCGAGGACGGCGAGACCGTCCTGCACGCCGGCGACTCCTTCCACTGCGGCGGCGGCGTGGCCAAGTCCGTCACGAACACCGGCGACACCGTCTGCCTGATGCAGGTCTGCCTGCTCCCGCCGCAGGCGTGAGCCTCAGCATCGCCGCGCAGACACCGAGACCCGCAAGCATCGAAATCACCAGCGCCGGGACGCCGTTCCCGGCGCTGATTCTATCCGCCGCCCACGCCGATCCCGTGTGCGCCGCGATGATATGCGTCAGAGCCGTGTGCGCCGCCCACGCCGCGCCGCCCGCGGCGGCCGCCGGGAACGCCGATTGCGCCGCGTCCCGGAGCGTGAGAAGCGGCCGCCAGAGACTCAGGGCGAAGTTGAATATCTCCGTGAAGCAGATCGTGGCGATGTACGCCGGAAGCCCCCACCGGGGCAGCAGAAGCCACACCATCAGCGCCGAAAGCCCCGCGTCCGCGATGTTCACGTACATGCAGAACATCATCTCCCCCAGCCCCTTGAGGCAGCCGTCCGTGAGCATATCGAGGTACATGACCGGCACGATCAGCGAAAAAAGCCGGATGTACCGCCCCGCCTCCGCCGAGCCGTACAGCGCCATGCCCAGCCCGTCGCCGACGGCCAGCATCAGCGCCGCGCAGAGCGTCGAGAACATCAGACCGTACCGCAGAAGGGCGGCGGACGTGTCCCGCGTCCCGTCCGCGCCGGAGCGCACCTGCTGCGCCGTGAGCTTCGGGACGATCAGCTCCGCCGCCGCGAGCATCACGCACGACGGAAACAGCACGACGGGCAGCGCCATCCCCTGCACGACGCCGTAGCCGGCGAGCGCCGCC
>CAJOFW010000218.1 GCA_905234005.1 uncultured Oscillospiraceae bacterium | reverse complement strand
GGCTCTCGTTTGTCCGCGTATATGTTCTGCGATTTCACCGTGAATATGACAGGCAATTTTTGCTTGAAATCGACCGCGCCGGGCCAGCCGACGCCGACATTGCCGCAGCGGTCGGAGCGAGGTCGACGAGCCGGTTATCGACGTGCTTTTCCACTCGCGCCGCTTGCTTCCGTATCGGATCGCGGCATGTATTTTTTATCAATCCCCTTGCCCCGCGGCGATAAATGCGGTAAAATAACAACAAACAGGAAATCATTGTATGTCGCATGCGACAGCCGCAGGGAGGGGCAGCATGACCGAAGCAAGAGGTATTATTCACCGTTTGATCACATACGCGGCGCTGCTTGCCGCGCTGCTTTTGGTGTTCACAGCGTTTGCGTCGCCGGCGGCATACGCGGCGGAGGGCGACGGTATCGGCGACGTCATACGCGACAACACCGCCACCATCGCCGCCGCCGCCGTCGTTGTCATCGCGCTGGCCGTTCTGTACTTCCTCCGCATCACACGCAAGTCGAATAAGCAGATGGAGGATCGTCTCGCTCTTCAGGAGCAGCTCATCGACCAGCAGCAGCGCCGGGAGGATCAGGATCGCATGATCACGGCGCTTGCGTCCGATTACCGCTGCGTGTACCACGTCGACCTCGACCGGGATGACGCCGTGTGCTACCGGGCCGACCCCAACGACAGCGATCAGACCGCCGAGGGCGAGCACTTCCGGTATCTCGAGCGGTTCACCTGGTACGCGAACACGTCCGTCACCGAGAGCTACCGGGACGGCTTTCTGCGGTTCATCGACCCCGCCAATGTGAAGGAGGCGCTTGCGACCGAGTCCATCATCAGCTACCGCTACCTCGCAAACCGCAAGGGGCGGGAGTATTATGAGATGATACGCATGGCCGGCGTCCGGCACCCGGAGGATCGGGACGACCACATCGTCCACGCCGTCGGCCTCGGCCTCACGGTCATCGACGAGGAAATGCGCAAATCCATGGCGCGCAATCAGGCGCTCAACGAGGCGCTGGAGGCGGCCGAGGAGGCCAACAAGGCGAAGACCGCGTTCCTCTCGAACATGAGCCACGAAATTCGCACGCCCATGAACGCGATCATCGGACTCGACAACCTCGCCCTCCAGAACGAGAGCCTGCCGGAGGAGACACGGGGCTATCTCGAGCAGATCGACAGCAGCGCCAAGCACCTTCTCGGGCTTATAAACGACATCCTCGATATGAGCCGCATCGAGTCCGGCCGCATGGTCATCCGCCGGGAGGAATTCTCCTTCCGGGATATGCTCGATCAGATCAACACGATGGTCATGTCGCAGTGTGCGGAGAAGGGGCTGACCTACGAGTGTCACGTCATCGGCGGCATCAGCGACACCTACATCGGCGACGACATGAAGCTCAAGCAGGTGCTCATCAACATCCTCAGCAACGCGATCAAGTTCACGAACGCCCCGGGCGACGTGACGCTGACGGTCGAACGGACGGCCATGTACGAGGATCAGTCCACGATGCGATTCACCATCCGGGACAACGGCATAGGCATGGACAAATCCTTCATCCCCCGGATCTTCGACACGTTCACCCAGGAGAACAGCAGCCGGTCGAACAAATTCGGCAGCACGGGTCTCGGCATGGCGATCACAAAGAGCATCGTCGACCTCATGAACGGCACCATCGCGGTCGAGTCGGAGAAGGGCGTCGGCACGACGTTCACGGTGACCGTCACGCTCAAAAACGGCGAGAACCAGAGCCGCGCCGCAAGCTGCATCGACCCGAAGGATATGCTCGTGCTCGTCGTGGACAACGACGAAATCGCCGCCGAGCACGCACGGATCGTGCTGGACGAGGTAGGCATCCGGGCGGACGTCTGCCTGTGCGGGCAGGAGGCGCTGCATATGCTCGAGCTGCAGCACACGAAGCTGAAGCCCTACAACCTCGTTCTGCTGGACTGGAAAATGCCCGACATGGACGGCGTCGAGACGGCGCGGCAGATTCGGCAGAAGTTCAGCAGCGAGACGACGATCATCATCCTCACGTCGTTCAACTGGGACGAGATCGTTGACGAGGCGCTGCACGCCGGTGTGGACAGCTTTCTCGCAAAGCCCCTGTTTGCCTCGAACGTCCTCGACGAGTTCGAACGAGTCGCCCGCAAGAACAATATGCGTCTGACCCGGGTGAATGCGCGTGCAGACCTCGCAGGACGGCATATCCTGCTCGCGGAGGACATGATGATCAACGCCGACATCATGAAGCAGATTCTCGCGATGCGGGACATGGCCGTCGACCACGCCGAGAACGGAAAAATCGTGCTCGATACGTTCGCGGGCAGTCCGGCATGGCGGTACGACGCGATTCTTATGGACGTGCGTATGCCGGAGATGGACGGACTCGAGGCGACCGCCGCGATCCGGGCGCTCGACCGGCCGGACGCAAAGCTCGTGCCCATCATCGCGATGACCGCGAACGCCTTCGACGAGGACGTGCAGCGGTCGCTCCAGGCCGGCATGAACGCCCATCTGTCAAAGCCCGTGGAAGCAGATCGCCTGTTCCAGACCCTGGAGGAGCTGATATGGGAGAAGGATCGGGAATACACAAAGTATTCCCTGCGTTTTTTGTTTCATCTGCCGAAAAATCTGTCTGCGCAATCCGCACACCCCTATTGTGCGGTATTGCCTTTACGCTTCGCTGAGGGCGCGCAGCTCGTCGAACCGGGCCATGGCCTCGGCCATCAGCGGGGCGTAGTCGGTGTCGGAGCGGGTGCGCAGAAGCTCCGTCATTTCGGAGACGGGCGCGTAGAGCGGCGTCAGCGCGAGATTTCCCATGACGCCCTTGAGCGCGTGGGCAGCTTCGAACGCGGCGTCGAGATCGTGGGCGTCGAGCGCGTCCCGCAGCCGGTTCATGCCCGTGTCCTGCGCGGCCATGCCGATCAGGCGGAGATACAGCGCCTCGTTGTCCATGCAGCGGCGAAGGCCCGCCTCGGTATCCGCGCCGAATGCCTTCAGGGAGTCGATTGACAGCATATTGGAGCCTTTACCAGCGCTCAGGCGTTGATCTTTTTGATGATCTTCCGCAGCGTCTCCGGGGCCTTCGGGGCGGTGTACGCGGTGAAGTACTCCACGGAGGCGACCTTGCCGGTGACGAGCGCGCCGTCGTCCCCCGGGACGGATACGCGGTCGCCGGGGCGGATGGCGTCGTCATCGGTCAGATAATAGCCGAGATTGTGGGTCGAGTTGTCGAAGACGGTGCAGAACGCGTATTCGTCGTCACGGAGGCCGTAGCGGATGAACGCGTCGTTCAGGAGGTCGCCCTGGATGCTGTAGAAGTCGAACTTGGCCTTGATGTCGTTGCGGAACTGCAGCCACTTCGCGGGCAGGCTCTGGCGGTCGAAGTTGCAAAGGTACGTCACGACGGCGCCGCTGTGATACGTGAGCCGCAGGAAGACCGTGGGGGCCTCCTCGTCCACCTCGGGCGCGGGGAGATCGGCGACGTCGGCGAACGCGGCGGTCATCTCCTTGAGCATATAGCTGGTCTCTTTGGTCGTCAGCGTGTGCGTGGCCAGCGCCTCGTAGCCGAAGCCGCGCTTGTAGCTGATCGTGTAGGTGGCGGCGTCGACCTCCGCCTCCTCACGGTAGATGGAGCGGTTCTGCTCGGGGTCGTCGAAATAGGACATGCCCGGAACGCCCAGCATGTCAAGGACATAAACGGCCTTTACGTTTTCCAGATAGTCGTCAGGATGGATGCTGCTCATGAATGTACCTTCTTTCTCAACGGTTTACGTGTTATTTGGACTTTTGAAAAGCACGGCGCGGACGCCGTGTACGCGTGAAGGGCTTATACATAAGCAATTATACTGCATTGTTTCGGATTTTACAATACCGGTATGGGCCGGAAATGTATTTTTCACAAAAAACGGCACAGCCCCAGCCATACGCCCAGCGCGAAGAACAGCCCGGCCCGGATCAGAACGGACGCCGCCCCGCCGTGCAGGAGCCGCCGATCCCACCGCGTCAGATTAGACCGGGGACATACGTCCGCGCAGCGCTCGCAGCCGATGCATTCGCCGTTGCGAAAGCCGTCCGGTTCGAGCTTTATGTCAACCGGACACTTCATCCGGCACGCCTGACAGCGGGGAATACAGTTTTCCGGGTCGCGGCGGAGGCTCGCGAACGGCGGCAGCGGCAGAAGCGAGAAGATCGCCCCCATCGGGCAGAGGAACTGGCAGAAAAACCGCTCTTTGAACGCCATGCCGATCACGATCAGCAGAAGAACGGCAAAGCCCGCCCAATAGCCGCTCAGGTCGAAGCGCAGCGCCATGAAAAACGAGAACACCGACCACGGGCTGAAGCTGTTTACGCGGCCTTCAAGCCCGAGCGCGGACAGGAGAAGCAGGCCGGCGAGAACGACGTATTTGAGCTTCTGCCCCCACGGGGTGAACCGTTCGGGCAGGCGGAGCCGCTTTTTCCGGCGCAGAAGGCCCGTCTGCACGAGACCGGAGAGCCGCCATACGAGATCGCCCAGCGAGCCGAACGCGCAGACGTACCCGCAGAAGAAGCGGCCGAAGAGGATCGTGAACACGCACAGGACGGCGAGCGCCGCCGTGAAGCCGGTCCACGAAAGCGGCTGTCCCGCGCCGATTGCCCGCGCAAGGCTCTTCGCGCCGGAAAACCCGGCCACGAACGCCCCCGGCATCGAGAAGAAGAATACGGTCTGTACGACGGCGCGCAGTATCGCGTTTCGCTTTGCCTGCCGCTTTTTTCGCTGCGCCGGCGTCAGGGTGGGTTTAGCGGCTTTTTCGGTTGTCCGGCCGTCCATCTCAGCGCACCGCCTGTTCGAGCGCCTGCGCGATGGCCTGCCGGAGACCGGCGGAGCTGAACGTCGCGCCCGAAGCGCCGTCCACATCGGCGCTCTGCGCCGCGATCGCATTGTCCACGACGGCCTCGGCGAGCATATAATACGCCGGATCCTCGCCGCCGTGCTCGGTGACCTCGATGTCCGTGACCGCGCCGCCCGATACGGTGACACGGACGCGGATGACGCCGCCGTAGCCCGTGCCCTCGCCCTCGTATACGCCGTCGACGTAGAGGCCCGCGTCCGGCTCCGGCTCCGGCTCTGTCTCGCCGCGAGCGGCGCGTTCTGCGGCTTCGTTCTCCAGCCGGATCGCGTCGTTATACGCCTCCGCCTCCGCGACGGCGGCCCGGTTCGCCTCCACCGCCTCGGCGCGCTGCACGGCGACGGACTGGTAGTAGAACAGAACGCCCGCCAGCAGCAGAACGTTTATCAGCTTCGTAAAAAAATTGCGAAATCTCATGGCGTTCGCCCTTTCTCTCATACTGATGGGGAAAAAGTATTACCGCGCCGCGCCGGCGAGGGCCTGCTGCGCCGCTGCCTGCATCGCCCGGGACGAATACGTCGCGCCGGTCACGGCGTCCAGCCCGTCCGCGCTCTGGGCCGCGACGATCTGCGCCGCCATGCCCGCGTAGTACACGCCGCCGCGTGTGCGGCCGTTCGCGGCGTAGGAGATGTACGGGTCGTTGTCCTCGGGGTACTCGGATTCGTCCTGCGACCGGGTGAACGTGACCGACGTGATCTCGCCGCCCGACACCGTGACCCGGGCGGTCAGAAGATACAGGAAATTCACGCCGTCGTCACACCACGCCGAGCCGGTGTATACGCCGTCGACATACCGGCCCGTCGGTTCGGCGGCGGGGCTGTCGTCCGGCTCCGCGTCCGGAGCGTCCGTGGGTTCATCGTCCGGCTCCGCGTCCGGCGCGTCCGTGGGTTCATCGTCCGGCTTCGCGTC
>CAJOFW010000217.1 GCA_905234005.1 uncultured Oscillospiraceae bacterium | reverse complement strand
CACGATCGCAAACGCGCCGGCGGCGCAGGTCATGATATACCGCTTTCCGTAAGCGCAGGACTCCGCCGGCATGGACATGACGCGCAGCACCCAGTCGTCCAGGAAAAGAAACAGCGTGAGGAACACCGCGCCGACCACAATCAGGACAGAAAAGAGTGTGCCCACCGTTCGGGATATGGCGTCATAATCACGGCGGCCGATCTGCTGGCCGATCAGCACCTGTCCGGCGCTGGCAAAGCCCATGGAGATCAGCATGATGATGTTGATGGCCTCTCCCCCGGTGGTCACAGCCGAAAGACCGGCCGCCCCGACAAACTGCCCGACGATCACGCTGTCCGCCAGCGCATAGAGCGTTTGGAGCAGGTTGCCGAGCATGAGCGGCAGGGAAAACAGAAGGAGCTGCCGAAGCACGGAGCCTTCCGTCATGTCACGTATCATGGTTCGACTGTTATTATCCATTCCCTCAAATCCTCCTGTACCGGGGGAACAACGAATACTTTCCCGGGCACAATGAATGCAGTTTGTTATGACAGACCTTCAGGAGATCTGCTTCTCGATCCATTGCAGGATCGTGCGAATGACCGTATCCTGTTCCTCGGCGGTCAGCTCCCGTCCCCGGGGGGTGTTCCGGACAGCCGTATATCCGTCATGCTCACGCCGCCGACCGTGCAGTTTCCGCCTTCCTCAGGTAAAGGTGTCAGTCCGCGATGTGGGTTGTCATATACCGCTCCCACTCCGGTTCGGGTACCAGACTGCCGCCGGTCGCCCAGCATATGTGCGCCGCGTTCTCGAGCCTCTCGTCCGTCAATCCCCGCGCCGTGAGATAGTCGCGGCTCGATTCCATCCGCAGAAGACTGGTCGGCCCGATGAACGCCGCGCAGCTTGACGGCTCGATCCTGATGTCCTCCGCGTCCGCCAAAAGGCGCATATAGTCGAAAAGCAAGCCGTCGCGAACCGTAAAGAAGCCGGAGACGAGGTTTCTGTCAAGTCTCGTCACCAGCCCGGACGGACTGGCGCACGCAAGCCCGTCCGCCGCCGACATGCCCGATATGTCGAAATCCGACACGTTCACCGCGTCGTACCGGTCGGACGCGAAGCCGAGAAGGACGGACGGATACCGCGTCGGCTCGGCGAAAAAGACATGGACGTTGTCCCTGTATATCCGCTTCAGTCCGTAGCAGATGCCGCCGGGGGCGCTGCCCACGCCGGCGGGGATGTATACGATCAGCGGGTGGTCGCCGTCCACCGTCACGCCGGCGGCGTCAAGCTGAGAGCGCAGCTCCCCCGCAGCCGCCGCGTAGCCGAGAAACAGCGGCCGCGAGAATTCATCGTCCACGAAATAGCTCGCAGGATCCGTCTCCGACATCCGCCGCCCCTCGGCGACAGCCCGGTGGTAGTCGTCCTCGTACTCGATGACCTCCGCGCCCCGCTCCCGGAGCAGCTCCTTCTTCCACCGCTTCGCGTCAGCGGACATATGAACCTTGACGTTAAACCCGAGATGGGCGCTCATGATGCCGATCGAGAGGCCGAGGTTGCCGGTCGAGCCAACCTGGATGGTATGGCGACGGAAAAGCTCCCTGCAAGCCGCGTCCGCGAACCGCTCATAGCTGTCGCCGGGTTTGACGAGGCCGGCGGCGAGGGCTATGTCCTCCGCGTGCTTGAGCACCTCGTATATGCCGCCCCTCGCCTTGACGGAGCCGGCGATCGCAAGCTCGCTGTCCCTCTTGAGGAAGAGCCGCCCCGGGATGCTCGCGTCATGGGCCGTCTCGAGCCTTCGGCGCATCGTCTCGATCTCGGTCAGCGGCGACTGTATCAGCCCGTTCGTCGGCACCGTTTCGGGGAAGCATTTTCGGATATACGGGGCAAATCTTCGGAATCTGTCCTCCGCGTCCCGAATGTCGTCGTCCGATACGACGAGCTGGCACACCGCGTCCACCATGTCAAAGGGCAGATACCGGTTGTTGATCCAGACGGTCTGCCGCAGCGACGCCACGTCCCTGAATACCGGCTCTTTTGCCATCAGCTCTTTTGCATACGGTTTCACGGTCACATTCTCCTTTGCCGTCCATAAAGATTCAACCTTCGGCAGACTCAGCGCCGCCGGGTGACATTGCCGATCAAAAAAACGCCGGTTTCCCGGCGTTGTTTTACTGCGGATCATCGCACCGGGCCGAAGGCAGCGAGGGGCCAGACGCAGAAGACGATTCTGCCGACGATCTGCTCGTCCGATACGCAGCCGACGGAGGTGTTGCGGCTGTCGATGCTCGTCGCCCGCTTGTCGCCCATGACGAACACGCGTGACTCGGGCACCTGATACGGAAGCTCTATATCGCACTCGCCGAACGCCGGCTCCGTGACGTACGGTTCGTCGATCACCGCGCCGTCGACCGACACGACGCCGTTTTCGTCTATGTCGACCCATTGTCCCGCCTGTGCGATGACGCGTTTGACCAGGATTTTGTTGTTGTAGTAGAACGCGACAACGTCGCCCGTTTCAAGCGCCGCGCCCTTGACGGAGAGGACAATATCCCCCTCTGTAAGCGCCGGACTCATGGAGGTGCCGTAGATTTGCAGCACCGGGAGCAGCAGCACGGCGACAAGCACCGCCGCGGCGGCAATTGTGATGAGCGTAAAGATCGTGCCGCGAAGCGCTTGCGAAAAGCCCGAACGATATTTCACACGCTCAAGCTCCTTTTGTATCGCTTCCTCGTCAGGCAACTCGATCTCGGAGAGGTCAATGTATTCTCTGTTCATTCTGTATTCCCTGCCATGCGGCAAACACTTCGTTGCGGTAAAATCTTACAACTCTTCAATATTATACCCTCGCCGTTTTCCGCTTGTCAATCCCGTTTTTCCTCGCCGCCGCCCTCGCGGCCACGGCGAACGACTCCGCCGGTCAATATATCGGCGCACTGACAACGGACGCCTGCACAGGGATCGGCTGCCGGCCCCGATTGCGGTGTCGGTCGCTTTTTTTGATTTCGCCGTTTCGCACAAATTGTCATAATCAAAACTATTCACTTCACCAAATTTCGCGGTCAGGCGGGCATTCCGCTCGTAAAAACGAAAAATGGTACTGGCATCCGGCGGAAACATGGGCTACAATCAGGTAGATTCCATGTCGCACGGGCGCGGCGAACGCTCCCGTGTGATTCATAATCGAATATCCACCATCCATATCCACTGCCAAATACAATACAGGAGCTGATTTGAAATGATGA
>CAJOFW010000216.1 GCA_905234005.1 uncultured Oscillospiraceae bacterium | reverse complement strand
GCAGGGAATACTTTGTGTATTCCCGAGGCTTTTTGTGAAATATGCCGGAAAAGATGCAAGCAAGACGTGCGCCTCCTATTTGTGCGGTGTTGCCTTAGTATTTTTCAGGGCGCAAGGCCGTCGACGTACCGGCAGGCGGCCAGAGCGGCTGCGGCGCCGTCGGCGGCGGCGGTCGTGAGCTGGCGGACGGCCTTTGTGCGGCAGTCGCCGGCGGCGAACACGCCGGGCA
Source organism: uncultured Oscillospiraceae bacterium (assembly GCA_905234005.1). GTDB lineage: Bacteria > Bacillota > Clostridia > Oscillospirales > Oscillospiraceae > CAJOIG01. The sequence continues at coordinate 3,431 of CAJOFW010000216.1, read as the reverse complement.
GGCTCGTGACGCAGTCCTCACCGGCACGCAGATAGCCGGATTCGTCCGCATCGACAAGGCCGCGATAGATGTCCGTCTCCGGGTTCTGCCCGATCGCGATGAACAGCCCGGATACGGGCAGCAGCGTCTCCCCGCCGGATCGCAAATCCCGCACGACGACGCCGGTGAGTCCGTCATCCGACGGGCGGAGAGCGTGAACGATACGTTCTCTCTCTGACGCAGCCGTTCGACGAGCGCCGCCTCGCCGCGAAGGACGTCGCGGCGGTGGATCACGGTCACATGGCTGCATATGCCCGCAAGAAACAGCGCGTCGGTCAGCGCGGTGTTGCCGCCGCCGAGGACGGCGACGTCGCCGCCGGCATAGAACGCCCCGTCGCACACGGCGCAGTACGACACGCCGCGGCCCGTAAGCTCCTCCTCCCCGGCGACGCCGAGGTGACGGTGGCTCGTCCCGGCGGCGATGATCAGCGCCTTCGCCGTGAAATCACCGGTATCGCAGCGGACGACAAAGCCGTCACGATCCCCCGCTCCGTCACGGTCGATCGAGAGCGCCTGCGCGTATTCGATGGTCGCGCCGAAGCTCTCGGCCTGCTCCGTCAGGGCGGCGGCGTAGTCGGCGCCCGATATGCCGGGCAGACCGGGATAGTTTTCGATTCTGGGCGAGTATACGATCTGCCCGCCGGTGCTCTCCTTCTCGAGCAGCGTTACGGTCTTGCCGGCGCGGGCGGCGTAGATCGCCGCCGTCAGGCCGGCGGTGCCGCCGCCGATGATGAGGATGTCCGCCATGTCTCACCCCGCGCGCTGGGCGATGTAGCGGCGGACGGCGCCGAGGCCGACCATCTTCACGGCCGCGTCGTCCGGGCCGGACACGAGCGTCGGGGCCTGCCGGATGCCGAGCGCGCCGGCAAGCTCCGCGTTCTCCTCCGCGAGCAGCTTCACATACGGGATGCCCGCCTCCTGCAGGAGCTTCTCCGCCTGACGGCAGTTCGGGCACGTCCGCGTCGCAAACAGCCGCAGCGCCTCGCCCGCCGCCGCCGGGGCTTCTGTTTTGGTTTTTGCCGCCGCCGGGGCTTCCCTGTCGGCATTCGATACGGCTTCGGCAGGCGCCGCCGGGGCTTCGGCGGCGGGGATTTGCTCGCGGTTGGGGCCGTTGTGACGCAGCGTTGAGCGGCCTATGTCGTAGACGCGGCGGTCGCGGAATTCCTGCGATTTGCCGACGTTCCAGTTCTGCACCGGGCGGTAGTAGCCCGTGATGCGGCTGTAGACCTCGGTCTTGTTGCCGCAGACCGGGCAGACGTACTGCTCGCCCGTCAGGTAGCCGTGATCCCTGCACACGGAGTACGTCGGCGACATCGTGTAGTACGGCAGCCTGTAGTTCTCCGCGATCTTCCGCACGAGGTTTGCCGCCGCCCTCCAGTCGGGCAGCTTCTCGCCCAGAAACGCGTGGAACACCGTGCCCGACGTGTACAGCGTCTGCAGCTCGTCCTGAATGTCCAGCGCGGAGAAGACGTCCTCGGTGTAGCCCACCGGCAGGTGGCTCGAGTTCGTGTAGTACGGGTCGCCGTCCATGTTCGCGGTGATGATGTCCGGGTACTGCTCCCGGTCGTGCTTCGCGAACCGGTACGACGTCGACTCCGCCGGCGTCGCCTCGAGGTTGTAGAGGTCGCCGTACTGCTCCTGATAGTCGCTCAGGCGCTCGCGCATATGATTGAGGACGTCCTTGGCGAATTGCTGCGCCTCCGGGTGGGTCAGGTCCTTCCGGAGCCAGCTCGCGTTCATCGCCGCCTCGTTCATGCCGACGAGGCCGATCGTCGAGAAGTGGTTGTCGAACGAGCCGAGATAGCGCTTCGTATACGGGTACAGCCCCGCCTCCAGAAGCTGCGTGATCACGGTGCGCTTTGTCTTGAGCGAACGCGCCGCGACGTCCATGAGCCGGTCGAGGCGGGCGTAGAAATCCCGCTCGTCCGCCGCCTCGTAGGCGAGACGGGGCAGGTTGATCGTCACGACGCCGATCGAGCCGGTCGACTCGCCGGAGCCGAAGAAGCCGCCGGATTTCTTCCGCAGCTCACGCAGATCGAGGCGCAGGCGGCAGCACATCGACCGCACGTCGCTCGGCTCCATGTCGGAGTTGATGTAGTTCGAGAAATACGGCGTGCCGTACTTCGCGGTCATCTCAAAGAGGAGCTTGTTGTTCTCCGTCTCCGACCAGTCGAAATCCCGCGTGATCGAATACGTCGGGATCGGGTACTGGAAGCCGCGGCCGTTCGCGTCGCCCTCGATCATCAGCTCGATGAACGCCTTGTTCACCATGTCCATCTCACGCTGGCAGTCGCCGTAGGTGAAGTCCATCTCACGCCCGCCGACGATGGCCGGGAGGTTTTCGAGATCCTTCGGCACCGTCCAGTCGAGGGTGATGTTGGAAAACGGCGCCTGCGTGCCCCAGCGCGACGGCGTGTTCACGCCGTATACGAACGACTGCACGCACTGCTTGACCTCCTTCTGCGTGAGGTTGTCCACCCGCACGAACGGCGCGAGGTACGTGTCGAACGACGAGAACGCCTGCGCCCCCGCCCACTCGTTCTGCATGATGCCGAGGAAGTTCACCATCTGGTTGCACAGCGTGCTCAGGTGGCTCGCCGGGCTGGAGGATATCTTGCCCGGAACGCCGCCAAGCCCCTCCTGAATGAGCTGCTTTAATGACCAGCCCGCGCAGTAGCCGGTCAGCATGCTCAGGTCGTGCAGGTGGATCGCCGCGCTGCGGTGAGCGTCCGCGACCTCCTGATCGTAGATCTCGCTCAGCCAGTAGTTCGCCGTGATCGCGCCGGAGTTCGACAGGATCAGGCCGCCGACGCTGTAGGTCACCGTGCTGTTCTCCTTGACGCGCCAGTCGTTGATCTGCAGATAGTCGTCCACGAGATCCTTGTAGTTCAGCAGCGCGGAATTGACGTTTCGCACCTTCTCGCGCTGCTTCCGGTACAGGATGTACGCCTTCGCGACGTCGGCGTACCCCGCCTCGGACAGCACCTTCTCGACGCTGTCCTGAATCTCCTCGACCGTGATGAGGCCGTCTCTGATTTTCGGCTCAAAGTCCGACGCGACACGCAGCGACAGCATGTCGATGACCGACGGGTGGCTCTGCCGCTCCTGCGCGTCGAACGCCTTCTGTATCGCGGCGCTGATCTTGCGGATGTCAAACGCCGCGACAGCCCCGTCCCGTTTTGTTACCTGGTACATGGTTCTCCTTCCTCCCTGGCCGAACGCGGCCGCACTCGCCGCCGGCTCGCAATCGTGCTCGTTATCGGGCAAACCCAACCGGCCCGCCCGCGAAAAGCGTGCCGCTGCGTTCCGCAGCGACACGCCTGTATTATGTTACCGCACAGGCAATGTGCATCATACCAAATGCGGAACGCAATGTCAATATGTTGTTGGAA
>CAJOFW010000215.1:475-3727 GCA_905234005.1 uncultured Oscillospiraceae bacterium | reverse complement strand
GCGTTTATGACGCTCATCGGCCCGACGAGCGAGTCGACGAACGAGACCATGTCGCTCTTGGCGAAGAGCTGGATATCCGCGATCCGGGCAAACGGGCTTGTCGCGTTGTCCGTCAGGGCCACGACGAGCGCTCCCCGGCTTTTGGCAAACTCCATCGCCTTGAGCGAGCTGGAGGAATAGCGCGGAAAGCTGATGCCGACGTACACGTCGCCGGGGCCGATGTGCATGACCTGCTCGTATACCTCGTTTGCCGTCGTGTCGTGGATGAGGCGGACGTTTGAGATGAGAAAGTTCATGTAAAACGCCATGAAGCTCGCCAGCGCAGCGCTCGACCGCATACCGACGATGTAGAGCTGGTTTGCGTTCTCGATGGCGTTCACGGCGGCGTCGAAGCTCTGGCGGTCAAGCTCCTCCATCGTGCTCTGGAGCTTGTCGATGTCGGAGCTCATGACGTACTTGAGGACGTTCGAGCCGTCCAGGGCGTTTTTCGCGACCGCGATGCGCTGCACGCTCGTGAGACGGCTGCGCACCATCTCCTGCATGGCCTTGCGCATACCGGGGTAGCCGTCGTAGCCCAGCTCCGTCGCGAAGCGGACGACGGTCGATTCGCTGACCCCGGCCGTCTGGCCGAGGCGGCCCGCCGTCATGAACGCGGCCTTGTCGTAGTTTTCCGTGATGTATTTTGCGATCAGCCGCTGTCCCTTGGAGAACCGGCGGCTGTTTTCCTCGATCAGGGTCAATATGTCCTTGCCCATAGCATATCATATCTCCCAAATTATATCTGCCCAATAATAATACTTGCAACCGTGCCCGATTGCAAGTACCAACTTTCTGTAACAGCGCAAAATATACGGACGCGTAAGATGCGGACACGTACAAAGCGGACGGCGTATTCTCTCGCCGTCCGCTTTGTCGTTTTCCGATCCTTATCACACGCGCCGCCGCGCCTGCGTGCAGGCATAGCCGCCCGCGCCGAGGGTGAGCAGCGCCGCCGCGAGAATGGTTATCCACGCCCGCCCCGAGCCGCCGGTGGCCGGGAGGGCCACGCTGCCGTCCGCCTGGTTGCGAATCGTGATCGTCCCGCCGCTTACGCCGGTGTTGCCGACGTACGACGCGGCGAAGCCCGCCTGTCTGCGCTCGACGACGTAATAGGTGTAGACGACGCAGTCGCCGTCGGCGGTGACGCCGTTCGCGGGCAGATCGGTGATCGTCCGCGTCCAGCCGTCCGCGTCCGTGATCGTGTACGTGCCGGCGTACGTGCCGCCGGTGGGCGTGACGGAGGACGCCGCCGTCTGTGCGCCGGGGTTTGTCCTTTCGACCTCGACCGAGTAGTTGTCGTACTGATAGAGCTGCACGGTCACGTCCTGCCCGGCGCCGCCGACCGTATAGGTGACGGTTCTCGTGTACACGGTCGAACCGGCCGAGCCGCTCTGCGCCGTCTCAGGCGTGAGCTGCCCATATACCCCGTTATACCAGAACGCTGCGCGGAAGTAGTCGTCCGTCACGGCGTTTGACACGGCGGTGACCGTGATCACCGTGCCCTCGGCGCAGTTTTCCAGCGTCTCGATGACCGTGCCGTCGCTCCATTGCACGGTAACCGTCACGCCGGTATCGCCGTCGTCGCTTTCCGCCGTGAGCGGCCAGCACGAATCGGGGCTTGTGACAAAGCTCCAGTCGGTGACGTTCCACCAGTCCTGCGTAATCTCAACCGTGACGTCGTGATCCATCGTCAGCTCAAGCGTGAATATCTCCGCGTTGCCGGAGGCCGTTTTGGTGTAATCCGTCCCCTCCGTCAGCGTCACGCCGTCCGCCGCGACGGTCACGGGCCTCTCAAACCCGTTCGACCAGGCGTTCGTCGCCGTCAGGGTGACCGTACTGCCCGCCGGGAAGCCGGCCTGCTTCACCGTCTCGCCGTTGTACTTCACCGTCAGCGTGTTGACCGTCGACGCGACGCGGTAGAGCTCGACGTCGACGCCGCCGGCCTTCGTGATCGCCGTGCCGTCCTGCGAAAACCACTCCTTTTCGAGCGTCAGCGAGGTGTATACCGTCTCGACCGGTGTGTTCGTGATGTAGACCGTCTGCGACGCGTCGGCGAGGTTCCACGCGACGTCCTTCCACCAGTCGGGGTAGTCGGTCGACTGCTTCGGCGACGTGGTCTTCGTCCAGTAGACGTAGATCGGCTCCTCCCCGCCGTCCCGGCAGTAGCCGTCGGGCGCCGCCGTCTCCACGATCTTGTAGAGCGTGTAGCCCTCGAACGAGTAGACCGTCCTGCCGCCGTCCAGCAGGCGGAAGGACACGTCAAGGCCGTCCGAATCGGACATCCACCCGGCGTCGGTCGTGAAGGTGATGTACTCCGTCCACATCGCGTCGTCCGCAAGCTCGGATTCGTCCGTGCCGGTGAATTTGTAGAACGTGAACGCCGCACCGCCGAGGATTTCATAGTAGTTTTCCGAGGAGATCTTGTAGATATTGATGTGGTTCTTCGTGCGCACGGAGCCGCTGGCCCCGGCGTCCTCGTAGGCGATATAGCTCTGCGAGCCGTCGGTGACGGAGGCATAGCCCTCGAGCTTCGCGGTATTGCTCGCGCCGAGCGTCCGCTCCCAGAACACGTCCGCCGCGACGCAGACGTCGTAGCTGTACACGAGCAGCAGCGCCCGGCCGTCGGGCACCGTGGCCGTCAGCGTGATCGCGGCGGTATCGGTGTACTTCGTCTTCCCGGTGCTGTCGTCCGTCCAGGAGTATACGCGTTCCGCCGTCGTCTTCTCGGCGACCCACGACCAGTCCGTGATCTCGCCGTCGCCGCCCTCGACGCCGCTGTCCGCCTGCCAGCGCATATACTGTTCGTAGTCGTACAGCTTCACGCTGCCGTAGATGATGTTGTAGTCACGCTCGAGCGTCGGCGTATCCTCGCTGTCCTCGAGGTACTGCCGCGAGATATACGACAGCACGTCGGTCAGCGTCAGCACGTCGCTGCCCTCGATCAGATCCGCCCCGTCCTCGTTGATGACGAGGCTGTAGGCGACCGTCTCCGTCTCGGCGTCGTAGGTGCCGCTCTTGCCGATGTGGGCGCTGTCGGCCTCGGACGTCGACCGCGTCCAGCTCTGCGTCTGGGAATCGGCGTACCACGTCTCGCTCGAGCCGTTCGTCGAGGCGGTCACGGTGTTCGTCAGCGTCGCCGCGTCGGCGCCGCCCGTGTACAGGCAGGTGTAGCGGAGCTGAAGGCTCGTATCGGCCGTGAGCGTGCCGCCGTTC
>CAJOFW010000215.1:0-459 GCA_905234005.1 uncultured Oscillospiraceae bacterium | reverse complement strand
GACCGCGCCGTCGACGCCGTCCGTGATCGTCCCGGCGACGGTGTAGAGATTCGTCGTGCCGCTGATCGTACGGGTATCGCCGTTTTCCTCCGTCGGCGTGTCCGCGATCGTGAGCGCGCAGCCGTCGAGCCGCAGCGCCGTGAGCGCTACGTCCGCCGGGAGCGTGTCCGTGATCGTCACGGACGAATACGCCTGATCGAGCGCCGCGTTCACAAGCCATGTCAGCGCGCCGTCCGACGAGACGGCGCTGTCGACCGCGGAGCCGCTGCCGTCCGTCTTGACGACGCCGCCCCGCGTGTAGGAGAACGTCGACGTCCGGGTCATGCCGCCGGCTGTGACGTAGTTATAATAATAGTATACGCCCGGGACGCTCTCCCGGCGGACGGTGGAGTTGTATTCCACCGTGAGCGCCTGCCCGCTGTAAGCGTCGCCCGTGTACGCGTCGGTTGTGATGACGAG
>CAJOFW010000214.1 GCA_905234005.1 uncultured Oscillospiraceae bacterium | reverse complement strand
GCAAGCCCGGCGAGCCCGGCCCCGGCGTGAAGCCCGGCCCCGGTGAGCCTGTCCCTGCCGGTCAGCCCGCCCCCGGCGCGCAGCCCGGCCCTGCCGGTCAGCCTGCCCCCGGCGCGCAGCCCGGCCCCGGCAAGCCCTGACAGAAGCATCCCCCGCATCGAGGAAGCGTCCTCTTTGCGGGGGATTTTCTGCCAATAAAACAAGACCGGTTTCTTCGCCGGCTGGCGAAACCAGGCGGTCCTGCGTTTTCCTAAAAGTACGCGGCGATCAGGGCGCGGAGCGCCTGCGCCTCCGATCGCCTCTCGGCGGCGAACGCCTCGGCCATCGCGGCGAGGTCACTGTCCGCTGTCTCCGCCGCCTTGTCGTAGGCGGCGGCGGCCGCCGTGCCGCGCTCGTACGCCTTGCGGAGCGCCGGGAGCGGCTTTGCGTCCGGCGCCGCGCAGCGTTCCTCCGGAGCGTACACCTCGCCCGAGCGGATGAACAGCTCTGCCCGCAGCCGCCGCGCCCGCCGCCGCGCCGACGCGGCCTGTGCCGTGAGCACAGCCCGCGCATGACCCGTCAATCGCCGCGCAAGCGCCATATTATACGACGCCGTGCACAGCTCATCGCGTATGAAATCACGCAGCGGGTTGTCGTTCTGCGTTCCGGTCACACGCTGCCACACGCCGTCGAATTTTGAAAGCGACGCCCGGACGCTGTCCGTGATCGGTATGTTCTCGTCCTTCATAGCTGACACCTCCCGCACATCCTATGCCGGAGTCGGCGTTTGTGCGACGGCGTGACGGGTTGCGTCCGATACGCGGATTCGACGGGATTGACGTAAGACGCTGTCTGTGATACCGTCGGCCTGCAGTCCAATCGGCTTATGATACGACCGGGTTGTAATACCATCGCAATCCGAAATGTCAGCGCTTCCGGGATTATGCGCCCGGCAACGGAGCGGCTTCGGAGAAGCTTTCGGTATGGGCCGGAATCAGTCTCTCGTAACCGCGCCCATGCCCTTCAGCTCCATTTTGCGATTATACATCAGCCCGTCCGCCCGCTTGAATACGTCGTGGAAGGAGTTATCCTGCCTTGGGTCATATTCCGCCAGCCCCAGCGAGGCGACGACCTTGCCGGTGCGGAGGTTGTCCTCGATCTCCGCGTTGATGGCGCGCATGATTTCTTGCCGCGCCTCGTAGTCGCGCTCCTGGAGCAGCACTACAAATTCGTCGCCGCCGATGCGGTAAACCGGGCTGTGCGAGAAATAGTCGAACAGCAGCTTGCAGGCGGAGCAGATGTATTCGTCGCCGGCCTTGTGACCCATTGTGTCGTTTACCCGCTTGAGGCCGTTTACATCGCATACGATGACGCCGAACGCCCCCGGTTCGCCTTCCGCGAACCGCCCCTCCATGATCTCCTCCTGCGCGGTGAAGGCGTGCTTGCTCTTTGCGCCGGTGAGGGGATCCCTGAACGCGGCCATGCGGGCCTGATCACGCTCCTCGGCGGCCTTTCGCTCCCACTTTCGCATGGAGGAATAGTTGACGATCAGAACGCCGAGGGAAAGCGTGAACAGTCCGGCGATGACCAGAACGCTGACATTGTCCGCGTCATGGAGCCGCTCGCTCTGGAGCGCGAGGAAGGTCTCCTTATCCATGGCCATCGTTTCTTCGTCCGCCGTGCCGGTCATGTAGCTGTATATGTCCGCTACGACCGCGTCCTTCTGGCTCTCGTTCACCCGTTCCGCCAGGGTCATCGCCATCATGACGATGAAGGCCAGCAGCGCGACCCACACGATGATGGCCTTGCCGAAGTTTCTGGCGTGATCCTTTTGGATGACGCTGTGGAAAAACAGCAGGCCGAGAATGCACCAGCCGGTCATGAGGACGTAGGTCTCCGTCTCGATGGCGTTGTTGGCAAAAACGCCCGGGAACAGCAGAAACAGCAGAAAGACAACCAGTATGACCATGCAGACGCCCCCGAGGATCTGATCCTTTCGTATGCCCTCCTGCTTCGCGGCCTTGAATACCGCGACGGAGGCGAAGCCGTAGATGACGGTGGCGCCGATGGTGCAGGTATCCACGACCCAGCCGATCGTCGTCCTTCCGAGAAACGGGATCGGCAGGGAGACCGCGACCACGAGGAGAATGGTGTTGACCGGGATCTGCTTGTCGCTGAGCTGCGCGAAGCGTTCGGGCAGAATGCCGTCCTGCGCCACGGCGTAGCACAGACGGCTGACGGCTCGCAGAGTGCCGATCAGGCTCGTGAGCACCAATGCCAGCAGTGACGCAATCAGGATGTAGACGCCGGTGCTGCCGAGATAATAATGGGCGGCATAGAAGGCCGGCAGGCCCGCGATTCCCTCGAATTCGTCGAGACGGCGGATGTAATCGAGCCAGTTGGCGCAGCCCTCGGGGTAAGCGGAGATGCTCAGCAGTATCACGAAAATGTACAGCGCCGTGATGACAACCAGGGAGATCACGAGAACCCGGAACATATTTTTGTGCTTGAACCGGTACTCTGCCGCGGAATGGGACACGCTCTCAAAGCCGATGAACGCCCAGGGTGACACAAAAGCGATGTGTGCGACCTGCCGGAGGGCGCTGCTGTCCGGAATGAAGGCCGGGTTCATCGTCATATCCGTGCCGCGGTGTCCGATCATGGCGGCTGCGAAGCACACCGTGATGCCGATGGTGAAGAGCAGCGTCAGCACCTCCATACAGTGGGCCGTTGCCGTCTTGCTCTTTATGCACAGCAGCGCCACAAGCATGATGACCATCAGCGTCACCAACGCCTCGCCGAGATAAACCTCGTAGCCGAAGATCGTGTAGAGATAACCAAAGCCGAAGGCGTCGCGCAGGAAATACCGCGCAAACAGCGGAATGCTCGTGGCGTTTGCCCAGAACATGGAAATATACACCAGAAACAGGAACCAGGCCACCAGGAACGCACGGTCATAGCCGAATATGTATTTCACATAGTTGTACATACCGCCGGTACCGGGATAGCGGTTGGCCAGGAAGTGATAGTGGTTCGCGACCAGCAGCATCATGGCAAATCCGATCAGGAGGCCCAGAATAGAGCCCGCCGGCCCCGCCAGTGACAGATACGTCCTGCTTGTGACGATCAGAGAGCCCCAACCGATCGCGGTGCCCACCGACAGGTGAGAGATAGGGCGTCAGATTGCCCGGTCGTTTGGCGGAGGAGGATTTTTTAATCATATCATTCACCTTGTTGCGGGATAATGTTTTTCAAACCAGAACCGACAGACGGCGTTTCCCGCATTTATCACGCCGCGCATGGTATATGCCTGTCGCGCATCACGCATTTTCTTACAATTCACTTTATCATGGGTATCATACACGTCAAACGCATATTTTGCAAGGCTTCACACAGACAATAGCAAAAAAATCCCGGGAGCTGGGCGGTTAACAGATGCGGGCGCAGAAATATACCATTGAAAACACCATCGAATCAGATGCTCCCGAAATCGACCGTCGGCTGAGCGAATCGCGATTATGCCTGCGAACGCAACGAACCTGATCCTTTTTCTTGAAAGAAAAAGGATCAAAAACA
>CAJOFW010000213.1:9203-13349 GCA_905234005.1 uncultured Oscillospiraceae bacterium | reverse complement strand
AACCAACTCTCCCTCGCCATCGGCAAGGAGGGACAGAATGCCCGTCTCGCCGCGAAGCTGACCGGCATCAAGATCGATATCAAACCCGCCAACGAGGGATAAAACATGGCCGACCCCATTCGTATGTGCGCCGGCTGCCGTGAGCGCGCGCCGAAAAAGGAACTCATCCGCGTCGTCCGGACGCCGACCGGTGAGCTTCTGCTTGACGCCCGTGACAAGGCGTCCGGACGCGGCGCGTATATATGCCGCAGGCCCGAGTGCCTCAAAAAAGCGCGAAAGAGCCGTGCGCTCGAGCGTATGCTGAACGTGGAGATCCCGCCCGAGGCATATGAAGCGCTCGAGGCGGCGCTCGAGAAGAGCCTATGACAGACCGCCGCGCCATACGATACCTCTCTCTCGCGGCCAAGGCCGGCAGGCTCGTGACCGGCGGCGACGAGTGCGAAAAGGCGCTCCGACGCGGCAGGGGAGGGCTTCTCGTCCTCGCCGCCGACGCCGCCGCGAACGCCGAAAAGCGCGCCGCATCCATGGCGGACGGCGACCGCGTCCGGCTCATGAGAGTACCCTACACAAAATCAGAGCTTGCCGCCGCAGCCGGGCGGGCAAGACCTGTGGCTATCGCCCTTGTCGCCGACGAGGGCCTCGCGGCCGCGTTTGCCGCCGCGACAGCAAATGGAACGTAAACAGGAGGAGCGAATATGAGCAGCTTGATGAAATACCGCGTGCATGAGGTCGCGAAGGATTTCGGCGTCACCTCCAAGGTGGTCACGGAGATCCTGACGCAATACGCATCGACGCCGAAGAACCACATGCAGGTGCTGGAGGATGAGGAGCTGAGCATCATCTTCGAATACATGACCCAGCACAACCAGGTCGGAAGCATCGCGGAGGTATTCGCCGATACGGAAAAGCCGCAGGAGCCGGAAAGGAAAGAGGACAGAGCGGAAGCCGAAACGGGGGATACCGCCCCCGCCGGGCAGTCCGCCGCCGGGAAGTCCGACGCCGCCGCCGGCAGACAGGATAAGAAGCAGAACCGGCAGCCCCAGCAGGCCGCGCAGTCCTCCAAACAGCAGCCCGCGCAGCAGTCGCAGCAGAATACGCAGCAGCGCAGCCAGCCGAAGCCCGACAAGCCCCATGTTCCGAAGAAGATGCCGGAGAAGAAGGTCGTCGACACCCGCGGCTCCGCCAATACGAATCTCTCCAAATACGACGAACGCTTCGACCGCATGGCCGGCGACAAGGCCGAGCAGGGCCGCCGGGGCAAGCAGAAGATCGGCAACAAAAACAAGCAGCGCCAGAACCAGATGTCCGCCTCCGCGAAGCGCCGGCAGGAGGAGCGCGAAAAGATGCAGCGCCTCCAGTTCGAGATCGCGAAGAAGGCGCCCACCAAGGTGCAGATCCCGGACGAGATCTCCGTGCAGGAGCTGGCCGTCCGCATGAAGAAGACCGGCACCGAGGTCGTGCGCCGTCTCGTCAAGATGGGCGTCATGGCGAGCCTGTCCGACACCATCGACTACGATACCGCGGCGCTCGTCGCCATGGAGATGGGCTGCAAGGTGGAGCACGAGGTCGTCGTCACGGTCGAGGAGCGGCTGATTGACGACCACGTCGATACCGAGGCGGAGCTGCAGCCCCGCGCCCCCGTTGTTGTCGTCATGGGCCACGTCGACCACGGCAAGACCTCGCTTCTCGACTATGTCCGCAACGCCCACGTCGCGGCGGGTGAGGCCGGCGGCATCACGCAGGCCATCGTGGAGATCAACGGTTCGCCGATCACCTTCCTCGACACCCCGGGCCACGAGGCGTTTACCTCCATGCGCGCCCGCGGCGCGATGGTGACCGACGTCGCCATCCTCGTCGTCGCCGCGACCGAGGGCATCAAGCCGCAGACGATCGAATCCATCAACCACGCCAAGGCCGCGAACATCCCCATCGTCGTCGCCATCAACAAGATGGATATGCCCGGCGCGAACCCCGAGAAGGTCAAGCAGCAGCTCACCGAATACGAGCTGGTCCCCGAGGAGTGGGGCGGCGATACGATCATGGTTCCGATCTCCGCGAAGACCGGCGACGGCGTCGACGAGCTGCTTGAGATGCTCGCCCTCCAGGCCGAGATGCTCGGCCTGCGCGCCAACCCGAACCGCGCCGCGTCCGGCACCGTCATCGAGGCACGGCTGGACAAGGGCCGCGGCCCGATCATGACCGTTCTCGTCCAGAACGGCACCCTGCATCAGGGCGATATCATCATCGCCGGCACGTCCGTCGGCCGCGTCCGCACGATGATCAGCGACAAGGGCCAGCGCGTCAAGGAGGCCGGCCCGTCCGTACCGGTGGAGATCGCCGGCATGAGCGAGGTGCCGAACGCGGGCGACGTCTTCAACGCCGTCGACGACGAACGCATGGCGCGTGAGCTTGTGGAGGAACGCAAGGAGAAGGCCAAAATGGCCGCGAATACCGGCTCCTCCAAGAAGGTCTCTCTCGAGGATCTGTTCGCACGCATCAACGAGGGCGAGATCAAGGACTTCAACATCATCGTCAAGGCCGACGTCAAGGGCAGCGCCGAGGCGGTCAAGGCGTCGCTCGAGAAGCTCTCCAACGAGGAAGTCCGCGTCCGCGTCATCCACTCCGCCGTCGGCGCGATCAACGAGTCCGACGTCATGCTTGCCGCCACCTCCGGCGCGGTCATCGTCGGCTTCAACGTCCGCCCGGACAACGCCGCCCGAGACAGCGCCGTCCGCTCCGACGTGGAGATCCGTATGTACCGCGTCATCTACGACTGCATCAACGAGATCGAGGCCGCGATGAAGGGCATGCTGGCCCCGAAATTCCAGGAGAAGATCATCGGCCACGCCGAGGTGCGGCAGACCTACAAGGTCTCCAAGGTCGGCACCGTCTGCGGCTGCTACGTCCTCGACGGCAGGATCCAGCGCGGCTGCTCCGTGCGTGTCCTGCGGGACAACATCGTCATCTTCGAGGGCGAGCTTGCGTCGCTGCGCCGCTTCAAGGACGACGTACGCGAGGTCGCCTCGGGCTACGAGTGCGGTATGCAGGTCGAGAAATTCAACGATATCAAGGAGCTTGATGTGATCGAGTGCTTTGTGATGGAGCAGATCAATGGCTAACCACCACATCGACCGTATCAACGACGACATCCGCCGCGTCCTGGCGGAGAAGCTGCGGGAGGTCAAGGACCCCCGCGTACAGCAGGGCACGATGCTGTCGGTCACCCACACCGATACGACGAACGACCTGCGTCACTGCAAGGTCTACGTCAGCGTCCTGGGCGATTACAGCGCGAAGGAGCTGAACCGGGGTCTGCGCTCCGTATCCGGCTGGCTCCGGCATGAGCTGGGCGCGTCGCTGAACCTGCGCTATACGCCGGAGCTTACGTTCCTGATCGACGACTCGATCGCCCACGGCGCACATATCAACAGGCTGATAAACGACCTGGACATCAGGCATGATGAAGACGATGAAGACGATGAAGAATCTGAACCGAACTGAATGCTTGCAATTTCTCAAAGAGCACGACGGATATCTGCTTGTCACGCATATCCGTCCGGACGGCGACACGCTCGGCAGTGCCGCCGCTCTTTGTCATATCCTGCGGCGCATGGGCAAGACCGCCTATCTGAACGACAATCCGCAGACGACCGCGAAATACGCCCCGTACACCGCGCCGTACATCGCCCCGGCGGGCTATGAGCCGGCCTGCGTCGTCGGCGTCGATCTGGCGTCGGAGAGGCTGTACCCGATCGGCCTGCCCGAGGACACCCATTTTGATCTCTGCATCGACCACCACCCGACGAACACGGGCTACGCCGAGCGGCTGTGGTGCCTGCCCGAGAAGGCGTCCTGCGGCGAACTGATACTGTATCTTGCGCAGGATCTCAATCTGCTCGACAAGACCGTCGCCGACCTTCTCTATATCGCCGTGTCCACGGACTGCGGCTGCTTCGTCTACGCGAACACCACGGCGGAGACGCACCGGGCCGCCGCCGAGCTGTTCGAGGCCGGGGCGGATTACAGGCCGCTGAACATCAAGCTGTTCCGGCAGGTGTCGTTCTCCCGGCTCATGCTCGAGGGACTGATATTCGCGTCGATGCGCTCCTACGCCGACGGCGCCCTGATCGTCGCGACGGTCACACG
>CAJOFW010000213.1:3362-9101 GCA_905234005.1 uncultured Oscillospiraceae bacterium | reverse complement strand
TGCAAGCTCAGTCTGCGCAGCGGGGAAAAATTCGACTCCTCCGCGATCTGCGCCCTGCACGGCGGCGGCGGTCACCGTATGGCCTCCGGCTGCTCGATCTATGAGGACGTCGATACCACGCGTGAGATCATCGTCCGCGAAATTTTGGAGGCGCTGTAACCATGGACGGTATACTGCTCGTCGATAAACCGGCCGAGTGGACGAGCATGGACGTCTGCGCCCACCTCCGCGGCGTACTGCACGAGCGTCACATCGGCCACACGGGGACGCTGGACCCGAACGCGACCGGGCTTCTTGTCGTGCTGACCGGCAAGGGCACCAAGGCCGCGAAATACGCGGAGAACGACACAAAGGAATACATCGCCCGTCTGCGCCTTGGCCTGCGGACAGACACGCAGGACATCTGGGGTACAGTCCTCGAGCAAAACGGCGAGACGCGAACCCGGTCGGAGATAGAAGCCGAACTGCCCCGCTTTCGCGGCGACATCATGCAGCTTCCGCCGATGTACTCCGCGATCAAGATTCGCGGCAAAAAGCTCTACGAGATCGCCCGGCGCGGCGGCGATGTGGAGCGTGAGCCGAGGCCGATCACGATCCACCGGCTGGAGCTGATTGACCGGGACGAAAACGGCGACTGGGGCCTCGTCGTCGCGTGCTCCAAGGGCACGTACATCCGCACGCTCTGCGCCGACATCGGCGACGCCCTCGGCTGCGGCGGCTGCATGAGCGCCCTGCGCCGGACACGGGCAGGGGATTTCACGATCGCCGAGGCGCATACGCTCGAGGAGATCCGGCAAAACCCGGAGGCGTACATCCTGCCGATCGAACGAATCACCGGAAAGGTCACTGCGACACATGGATAACATCAAACGCGTGCTTGCGCTCGGATTTTTTGACGGCGTACATCTCGGCCATCAGGCGCTGATGCGTACGACGGCGGAGCGGGCCGGGGAATACGGCGTCCGCCCCGCCGTCATCTCATTTGACACCCATCCGGACACGTATGTCCACGGTACGGACGTTCCCCTGCTCGGCAGCGTCGCCGACCGGAAGGATCTCATATCCCGCGTCGGCGGCATCGACGACATCATCATGATCCACTTCGACCGCCGCTTCATGCAGACGCCGTGGGACGAATTTCTGCGCACTGTGAGGGACGAGCTGGGCGCGGTGCATCTCGTCACAGGCAGGGATTTCTCCTGCGGCTACCGGGGGCTCGGGACGTCTGAGCGCATAGCGCAATGGTGCGAGGAGAACGGCCTCGGCTGCGATATAGTGGACGAGGTGAAGGTCGACGGCGTGACCGTCAGCTCGACCTATATCCGCGGCCTCGTCGCAAACGGCGATATGGAGCGTGCGGCGCTGTTTCTCGGCCACCCGCATACGCTGACGGATACGGTCGGCTCCGGCTACAAGATCGGCCGCACTATCGGCGCGCCGACAATCAACACCCGCATCCCCGAGGGCGTCATCGTCCCACGGCACGGCGTATATGCCACGCGTGTGTGGCTGCCCGAGGGCGTGAAGCCCGCCGTCACGAACGTCGGCGTCCGGCCCACGTTCGACAACGACGACCGCGTCACGGTCGAGTCGAACATTCTTGACTTCAACGGCAACCTGTACGGCTCGCAGGTGCGGCTCGAATTTCTGTGCTTTCTGCGGGACGAGCGGCGGTTCCGTTCCGGTGAGGAGCTGGGTGAGCAGATTCAGCGGGATATCGCGGAGACGAGACGCTATTTCGCGGCGCATACGACGTGAAACGTTGTGTGCATATCAATGACTGCTCTCTGTATTTTGCATGATAAACCGCGAATAACGACGCATACAACGCATATTCAGCGAATGAATATGCGCATGGTTTGCATATAGCTTTTTATGAGGATTCTTGGCATCGACCCCGGCGTCGGGACGGTCGGCTTCGGCGTCATTGACGCGGCGCGGGGGAAAAACCGCTACGTCGCCTGCGGCGTCATCACGACGCCGGCGCATATGGCGCTGTCGCCCCGGCTTGACATGATCTACAACGACTTGAACGAGCTGATCGTGACGTTCTCACCGGAGGCCATCGCGGTGGAGGAGCTGTTCTTCTCGAAAAACATCACGACGGGCATATCGGTCGCGCATGGACGCGGCGTGATTCTATTGTCCGCGTACCGGAGCGGCGTGCCGGTCTTTGAATACTCGCCGATGCAGGTGAAGCAGTCCGTCGTCGGGTACGGCGCGGCGAAGAAGGGGCAGGTCATCTACATGGTGCAGCGTCTGCTCGATATGAAAGCGCCGCCGAAGCCGGACGACGCGGCGGACGCTCTGGCGCTGGCAATCTGCCACGCCCGCAGCAGCACCAGCATATTGTCACAGTACGGAAGGGGGGACGGCGGGTCATGCTCTACCATCTGAGAGGCGTCATCACCGACCTTGGGCCGGGACTCGCGGTCGTGGAATGCGGCGGCGTCGGCTACGGGGCGGCCGTCACGTCGGAGACGAAGCTCTATATCAGCGAGCAGATACGGGAGGACGCGTTCGAGCTGTACGGCTTTCTGTCCCAGGCGGAGAAGGAGTGCTTTGAGCTTTTGATCTCCGTATCCGGCGTGGGGCCGAAGGCGGCGATGAGCATTTTGTCCGCGAACACGGCGGACGGTGTGTACATGGCGATCCTGTCCGGCAATGAGAAGGCGCTGACGGTCGCGCCGGGCATCGGCAAAAAGATCGCACAGCGCGTGATACTTGAGCTGAAGGACAGGATCAGCCGGCAGGCCGGCGATTTCGCCCTGCCGGACGCGGGCGTCGATGTGCCGTCCGGCGGTACAGCCGCGCCGCCGTCGAAGATGGCGGACGCCGCGTCCGCGCTGGCGGCGCTCGGCTACACAAGCTCCGAGTGCGCCGCCGCGCTGAAGGGCGTGGATATGTCGCTCCCGCTCGAGGATATCATCCGCGCCGCGCTGCGGAGCATGGTCAGATAACAGATAAAAGGGGGACAGCGATATGCCGATCACGTTTTCCGGCGACGCGCCGGAGCAGGTGCTGACGACGCCGGCGCTGCTGCCCGAGGATGGGCAGGAGGTGTCCCTGCGTCCGCGCCGCCTCACCGAGTACACCGGCCAGGAGAAGGCGAAGGAGAATCTCGCGATCTTCATTCAGGCCGCCAAAATGCGGGGCGAGCCGCTCGATCACGTCCTGCTGCACGGCCCGCCCGGCCTCGGCAAGACAACGCTGGCCGGCGTCATCGCGAACGAGATGGGCGTGAGTATGCGTGTGACCTCCGGCCCGGCCATCGAGAAGCCCGGCGACCTCGTCGCGCTGCTGACAAATCTGCAGGAGAACGATATTTTATTTCTCGACGAGATCCACCGGCTCAACCGCTCCGTGGAGGAGATTCTGTACCCCGCGATGGAGGATTTCGCGGTCGATATCATCCTTGGCAAGGGGCCGAGCGCCAATTCGATCCGGCTCGAGCTGCCGCATTTCACGCTCATCGGCGCGACGACGCGTTCCGGTCAGCTCTCCGCGCCGCTGCGTGACCGCTTCGGCGTGACGCTGCGCCTCGAGCTGTACACGACCGACGAGCTGCGGCGCATCATCGAACGCAGCGCCTCGCTGCTCGGCGTACAGATCGAGCCGGACGGCGCCGTGGAGATCGCCTCCCGCAGCCGGGGTACGCCGCGTATCGCGAACCGGATGCTCCGCCGCGTCCGGGATTTCGCGCAGGTCAAAGGCTCCGGCGTCATCACGCGGGCCATCGCGGACGAGGCGCTCTTGCGGCTCGAGGTCGATCAGGCCGGGCTTGACAGCATCGACAGGCGGATGCTGCGCAGCATCATCGAGCTGTACGGCGGCGGGCCGGTCGGCCTTGAGGCCCTCGCCGCGACGATCAACGAGGAGGCCGTCACGCTCGAGGATGTGTACGAGCCTTTTCTGCTGCAAAACGGCTATTTGACGCGTACCATGCGCGGCCGATGTGTCACAAAGAAGGCGTATGAACACCTCGGAATTGATTTTATCGGGCAGGAAAGCCTCGATATATGAGTTTCGGCCGCATTTTTTTCGCAAAATATCTATCCTTTTCACAAAAATAGCTTGACATTCTGAGGTTTCGCTATATAATTATGTCAGATTAGAGGTATGATTAGTTTCCGTAATGCTTTATCCGATGAAGAGCTTCTCGCACTGGTTCGATCGAACCGGCCCGGCGCGGAGGAGGAGCTGGCAGCGCGGTATGCGCGGCTTGTGCGCATATGCGCCAGACCCTGTTTTCTCAGCGGCGGCGACAGCGAGGATCTCATCCAGGAGGGAATGATCGGCCTTCTCTCCGCCATCCGTGAGTATGACGGGGCAAAGGGCGCGTCGTTTCCGACCTTCGCGGAGATCTGTGTCCGCAACCGCATCCAGAGCGCCATTCGCGGCGCCGCCCGGAAGAAGCACGGCCCACTAAACGACAGCATATCCCTAGACGAAGTCCTCTCAGACGAATCCCACGCCCAAGGTACCCAATTTATCCAGCGCAGTCCCGAGGAGCAGGTGCTTGCCAGAGAGACCGAGAGAGAATCCATCACCCATTATTCACGCTTTCTGTCCAAATACGAGGCCCGTATTCTTTCCCTCTATCTTGCGGGTTACTCCTACGCGGAGATGGCCCGTCAGACGGGTCGGGACGTGAAGGCCGTGGATAACGCAGTCCAGCGTATCCGAAAAAAGCTGGCAAAGCTGCCCTCAGGCGAAAACAGCTCCGGCTGATCGCAAATAAACCACCCCAATGGGAAATACTTCAGAAGAGAGGAACCCAACCATGTTCGAAGACAAGACCCTCGTTTGTAAGGAATGCGGACAGGAATTTGTATTCACCGCCGGTGAGCAGGAGTTCTACGCGGAGCGTGGCTTCCAGAACGAGCCTCAGCGCTGCAAGGCCTGCCGCGACGCCCGCAAGAACGCGGCCCGCGGTCCCCGCGAGTACTTCACGGCCGTCTGCGCCGCCTGCGGCGGCGAGGCCCGCGTCCCGTTCGAGCCGAAGACCGACCGTCCGGTGTATTGCAGCGAGTGCTTTGCCAAAATGCGTGCCGGCGAGATGTAATCCGTCCTTCGGATGCAATCCGTTCTGGCCGAGAGCGAATCAGCAGGGGAAGCGTGAAAGACCGCTTTCCCTGTTTTTTGCGCAAACGTATTGAAATCCACACAATTTGCGGGTATAATAAGGAAAATCAAAAATGCGGAGGTAATCCCATGTACCAGGTCACCAAGGACACGATCGTGTACGATATTATGATAAACGCCCCGGAGACGCGGCATATGTTCGAGCGTATCGGTATGCACTGCCTCGGCTGCGCCTACGCGACCGGCGAGAGCGTGGAGGCCGCCTGCGCCGCACACGGCGTCGACGTCGAGCCGTTCGTGCAGGAGGTCAACGCCTGCATCGCGGCGAACGCGCAGTAAGCATGGCGCTACGGGCGGCGGGGGACAGCTCCCGCCGCCATTCTTTTTTAGTGATTGACCGTATAACCGTATGAACACGATCACCCTGTCGCCGCGGCTGGCCGCCGTGGCAAAGTCCGTGCCGGCTGGAGCGCGGCTCATCGACGTGGGCACCGACCACGCCATGCTGCCCGTATACCTGGCGCAGACGGGACGCATAGCACACGCCTTCGCGTCGGACATCCGGCCCGGGCCGCTGACCGCCGCCCGTGCGCTCGTCGCAAAGACCGGCACCGGCGACGTCATTGACCTGCGCCTCACGGACGGGCTGCGCGG
>CAJOFW010000213.1:0-3194 GCA_905234005.1 uncultured Oscillospiraceae bacterium | reverse complement strand
GGCTCGTCCGCGACGCCGGGCGGCTGTATCCGCTGCTGCTGGCCCGTGCGGGGCAATCGCCGAAATACACGCCGGCGGAGCTGCACACGGGGCTGCTGTCCCAAATAGGCGGCGATCCGCTGTTCGGCGCGTACCTGGACACGCTGATGCGCCGCGCCGCCGACGCCGCGCCGTATGACCCGGAGAAGGCCGCGCTGCTGCGGGCGTATCAATCCATGAAAGAGAGGCTGGAGCCGTAATATGACCACCGTATCCGACATTCTGCGTCTTCTCTGCGAGAAGGCCCCCGTGGAGGCGAAGCTCGGCTTTGACAACGTCGGCCTGCTCGTCGGCCGCGCCGACAGGGCTGTGACACGGGTGCTGACCGCGCTCGACATCACCGACGAGGTCATTGACGAGGCTTTCGCAGTGGGGGCGGAGCTGATCGTCAGCCACCATCCGCTGTTTTTCGAGCTGAAGGCCGTGACCGACGCGACCTGGACGGGGGAGAGGGCGCTCACCCTCGCCGAGCGGAAAATCGCCGCGATTTGTATGCACACAAACCTCGACGCCGCAAGGGGCGGCGTCAACGACGCTCTCCTGCGCGCCCTCGGCGGCACGTATACCGGCGAGCTTGACCCGGAGACGATGATCGGCCGCGTCGGGGAGCTGGACGATACGACGACCATGGCGGATTTTCTGCCCCGTGTCAAGGCCGCCCTGCGCGGCAACGGGCTTCGCTACCACGACGCCGGGCGTCCGGTGCGGAAGATCGCCGTATGCGGCGGCTCCGGCGGCGGGGAGATCGCGCTGGCATACGCCGCCGGGTGCGACACCTACGTCACGGCGGACATCAAATACGACCAGTTTCTCGAGGCAAAGCACCTCGGCATCAACCTCATCGACGCCGATCACTTCTGCACCGAGAACGTCGTCGTCCCCGTCCTGCGGGGATGGATCCTCGAGGCAATGCCCGATGTCGATGTTGTTATGTCAACCCGCCACGGGCAGACGGCGCAGTTCTGTTGAACGCCTTCCAATATGGCAAAAGCCGCCCCGAAAGACCGAAGGTCTTCGGGGCGGCGATGCTTCCATACTTTTTCCCCAAAGAAAAAGTATCAAAAAGAACTTTATATTCGCTCGAAAAGGCAGCAATTCCAAGGCTTTGCGCCCGATTTGAGAACAGTATCAGGACTTTGCGCGCGGCAGCGAAATGAAGCTCTGAATGGAAGAACAGTTGCGGATCAATCCATGAGGGAACGCTTCTGGGAGACGGCGACCTTGACGTCGTAGCAGGCGAACGCGTCCTCGACAAGCTTCGCGTCCGGCTTCGGGGTGAAGACGCTGACGACCGGGACGATGACGAGGCCGGCGAGCATGCAGAACGCGCCGCAGTTGATCGGGGACTGGAGCAGCGCCGGGAAGAACGCGGTGCGGATGGGGATGATCGCGTCGAGCGTCATGACGATGGCGCTGAACAGGAAGCTCACCCAGCACGCGGCCTTGGTGGTACGCTTCCAGTACAGGCCGTACAGGAACGGCGCGAGGAAGGAGCCGGCCAGAGCGCCCCACGACACGCCCATGAGCTGCGCGATGAACGTGACGCTGCTGCGATACTGGAAGATCGCGATGACGGCGGAGATGACGATGAATACGACGACGAAGGCGCGCATATACGCAAGCTGCTTCTTCTCGTCCATATCCTTCACGAAGTTGCCCCTGATCAGGTCGATCGTGATCGTGGAGCTGGAGGCGAGCACGAGAGACGACAGCGTGGACATCGAGGCGGAGAGCACGAGTATGACGACGATCGCGATCAGGATGTCGGGCAGGCCCGAGAGCATGGTCGGGATGATCGAGTCGAAGCCGTTCGCGGCGACGTCGATCTGATCGGAGAACAGCCGGCCGAAGCCGCCGAGGAAGTAGCAGCCGCCCGCGACGACAAGGGCGAAGAACGTGGAGATGACCGTGCCCTTCTTGACCGCGTCCTCGCTCTTGATCGCGTAGAACTTCTGTACCATCTGCGGCAGACCCCAGGTGCCGAGGGACGTCAGGATCACGACGCCGAGCAGGTTCAGCGGATCAGGCCCGAAAAACGAGGCGAACTGTCCCGGCATGGCGTAGGCGACGGAGTCGTCCGTCACGGCGGCGAGGCCGGTGTAGGCGCTCATGAACCCGCCCTGGCTTTTCAGCACGGCGACGATGACGGCGACGATGCCGAACAGCATGATAACGCCCTGAATGAAGTCGTTGATCGCCGTGGCCATGTAGCCGCCCGCGATGACGTAGATGCCGGTCAGCACGGCCATCAGCACGATGCAGATCGTATAGTCCATCGAGAAGGCCATGCCGAACAGACGGGACAGGCCGTTGTAGAGCGACGCGGTGTAGGGGATCAGGAAGACGAACGTGATGATCGAGGCGCCGATCTTGAGCGCGTTGCTGCTGAACCGGCGGCCAAAGAATTCGGGCATGGTCGCGGAGTTCAGGTGCTGCGTCATGATACGCGTGCGGCGGCCGAGCACCGCCCACGCCAGCAGCGAGCCGATGAACGCGTTGCCGAGACCGGCCCACGTCGCCGCGATGCCGTACTTCCAGCCGAACTGGCCGGCGTAGCCGACGAACACGACGGCGGAGAAGTAGCTCGTGCCGTAGGCGAAGGCAGTCAGCCACGGTCCGACCGAGCGACCGCCGAGCACGAAGCCGTTGACGTCGGTTGTGTGCTTGCGACAGTACAGCCCGATCGCAATCAGCAAGCCGAAGTATAAAATCAGAATGGCAATTTTCATGTCTGTGTCTTCCTTCCGATTGAAATTGTAAAAGCAACAGAAATTCTAGACACGGACGCGCGCGTTGTCAAGAAGTGTGTTGATCGATCGCAAAAAAAAATAAGCGTCCGTTTCGACGCCCGTTGATGTCAGATCACATATTGTAAGAATCGATTTTCGAAATGTTTTTCGTCGTCAATTATATAAAGCAACATCAACAGCTCCGACAAAGAACAGTGTTTTTTTAATTTGGAAACTTGTTCTGCCTCAATCGATTGATGATAAAGCCGCACTTGTGTTAAACTTTTGATCGAACCAAACAGAAATAAATTTTGGGAGGTAAAACATGATAATTGACATTCACACGCATGTATTTCCCGACAAAATGGCGGCGGAAGTGATCGACAAGTTGAGTCGGATCAGCCGCTCGAAGGCATTCACGGACGG
>CAJOFW010000212.1 GCA_905234005.1 uncultured Oscillospiraceae bacterium | reverse complement strand
CTGGCTCTCCGACACGGTCGCCGCCGTCTTCCCGTACGTGCAGACGGTGAACGTCCCGTACACGACGAACCGGGAGCTGTTCGCCGCGGAGACGGACGTGTTCGCGGACTTCGCCGAAAAAGCGGCGCGGACGGAGGCGGACGACCTGCGGGCGCAGCTTCTGCGTGTGGCGGACGGTCTTGCGCCATACGAAGCCGGCGACCGGCTTCTGACCGACGACCGCGCCCCGGTCGAGCTTCTCGGCATGGACATGATCGACAGCCTGATCCGGCAGGAGCTTGTCTACTACAAGAACGTCCTGCGTGAGGACGGTATCGCGGGCCTTCTCGCGATGGCGGGATAACAGCAAAGACCGGCGGCGTTTCCGAACCGGGGAACGCCGCCGCAATCTTTACCCTTTATTCACAAAATACCGTTTGACAAATCGCCCCCGTGCGCGTATGATACGAAAACCGAACGGGGGGATTTCAAGCGGATTCCCAGCGGATTTCAGGCGAAAGGATGCATTGCCATGATCAAAAACGTCGCGATCGTCAGTCTCTCGAGCGGGCTTGCGGGCGAGGACTTTGTGCGCCACGAGCTGGACATCGGTGTAAAGCGCCTTGCGGACTGCGGCCTGTCCGTCCGGTTCATGCCCCACGCGCTGAAGGGCATCGCCTGGACCGCCGCCCACCCGGAGGAAAGGGCGGCCGATCTGCTCGCGGCCCTCCGCGACCCGGAGATCGACATGATCCTCACCACCATCGGCGGGGACGACACCTACCGGCTGCTGCCGTATCTCTTCGGGCACGGCGAGCTGCAGGACGCCGTTTCGGACAAGACCGTTTCGGACAAGATCTTTCTCGGCTTCTCCGACACGACGATCAACCACCTCATGCTGCACAGGGTCGGCCTGAACACGTTCTACGGCCAGAGCTTTCTGCCCGACGTCTGCGCGCTCTCGGACGAGATGCTTCCGTACACGCGGCGGTATTTTGAGGAGCTTATCACAACGGGCCGCATCCGCGAGGTCACGCCGAGCGAGGTGTGGTACGAGTCCCGGGACGATTTCGGCCCCGACCGGGTCGGCACCGAGCCGGTATCCCACCCCGACCGGGGCTTCGAGCTTCTGCAGGGCGCGCCGGTGTTCTCGGGAAAAATCCTCGGCGGCTGCATCGACACGCTGCACGACATCTTCGACGGCTCCCGGTACGCCGATATGCCGGCGCTCTGCCGCCGATACGACCTCTTCCCCCCGCTCGAGGACTGGCGGGGCCGTATCCTGCTGCTCGAGAGCAGCGAGGAAAAAATGCCGCCGGAAAAATACCGGCGGGCGCTTGTGTATCTGCGTGAAACCGGTATTTTTTCGGCGGTATCGGGCGTTCTCGTGGGAAAGCCCATGGACGAGGCGTACGACGCGGAATACCGGCGGGCGCTCACGGAGGTCATCGGAGACCCGGCGCTGCCCGTCGTGTGCAACGTGAACATCGGCCACGCCGAGCCGCGCTGCATCCTCCCGTTCGGCGTGCCGGCGACCGTGGACGTCGATCGTCAGCGCATCACCTTTTCCTGACGTAATAAAGGAAGCGTCATTCGTCCCTCTTCCCGTATACGCGGGCGACGAGCCTGTTGACGAGTCCGCACCAGCAGCAGGACGATATGGCCGACACGAGCATCGAGAACCCCAGCGTGTGGAAAAACGCCGACGGGAAATACGATACCGGGCCGATCGCCATGAACGTCATGAAGAAGTTCATGAATACGCCCATGAGCGCCCCGCCCGCCGCGCCGGACACGATATACGCGGCCGTCGGGTTTTTGTCGGCGCGGACAAGCCGGGCGACGAGATTGCCGAAGCCGGGCACATTCAGAAACGCCGTCAGCATGACGCCCGCGCAGTAGGCGCAGACGAACGTCTTCACAAGACCGCCCAAAGCCGTCTCGCCCAGATAGGTCGAAACGGCAATGGTCATGACGGCGCCCTGAAAGACGTTGAACACGGCGTTCCAGAGATTTTCAGGACTTTTGTTGAACATACGCGGCCGCAAAATCAGTTCTCCTCGACGTAATTGCCGTCCATGATCTCGTTGTACAGCGTCTTGAGCACATCGAGATACGTCGGCGTCTCGTCGAGCGTCGCGCCGGATACGGCGTCGGCGGTCTGCCAGAAGCCGTCCTCGTTCTTCGTGATGCCGCCGTCGGCGTAGTAGTCGTAGTCAAAGCCGTTCTCGGTCACGAATTCCTTGATGGCCTCCATGTTGCCGGGGAACGTGATGTCGCTCAGCCAGAAATACACGCCGTGGCCGTTGTTCTCCTTGTAGGTGATGTGATAGACGTACGCCGCGGCGTCCTCGCCGCCCTCGGCGACAGGCTCCGCGTCCGTCAGGAAGTACACGTCCTGCGTCGCGGCGTCGACGTACCATTCGCCGCCCTCCTGCGTGCGGACGTAGTCGTTCAGCGTGACGGTCTCGCCGTCGAGCTCGGCGACGTAGTCCATCGCGACGGCCGCCGCCGGGTGGGAGCCGACCTCGCCTGTCCACACGACGCCGCCGATCTCGAGGTATTTGGCGTAGAACACGCCGTCGGCGATCTCCACGAGAGCGTCGGCCTCGCCGAGCGTCTCAAGCAGCGCCTCATCGGTCACGCACGCCCAGCCCATGGACACGCCGTTGTCGTCCCACGGGAGCATCGGCTGCAGAAAGCGGATGGCGTAGACCTCGTCGTTCGTCATGTCCCAGTAGAGCGTGACCTTCATCACGGCGTCCTGCAGCGAGGACGGGGTCTTTGTGTAGGTGCTGTACATCGTCGCGCTCACGATCTTCGCGTCCTCGGGGAACGTCATCGGGGCGAACAGGTCGTCCGACGCCTCGCCCGAGGCGAACGCCGGCGCGGCCAGCGCGAGCACGAGAACCAGCGCAAGAAGCAGGGTGACTGTCTTTTTCATGTGTGAATGCCTCCCATTCATCAGGATTGAGAATTCTGTCACATATTATACCGAACAGCCCCGCGTCTGTAAAGTATGAAATTCACATACCGGACGCCTGGAAGCTATATAACTTTTCATATACCTCGGCGCAAAAGCCCCGTCTGCCGGGGGCGCCGTACAAAGGAGAATCCTGTCCGTCATATCGTCATGAACAATCATTCCGTAAAAAACCGTTTCCGGCGCGATTACCCCGAGCGCCTGCGTCTGCCCCACATCGGCCAGCGCATCACCAAGACGACCGTCGCCGTGTTCATCTGCCTCGTGATCTACTGGCTCCGGGGCTATCAGGGGCAGGACATGCC
>CAJOFW010000211.1:3493-9359 GCA_905234005.1 uncultured Oscillospiraceae bacterium | reverse complement strand
GTTTTTGCTGCGGATGAGCAGCGACACGCCCAGATCGGCCTCCAGCGCCTTGACGAGCTGGCTCACGGCCGACTGCGTGCAGCCGAAATACGACGCCGTGCGCGTCAGGCTCTGCGTCTCCACAATCTTCAGGAAAACCTCGTAACGTGATGTCTTCATGGCATAATCCCCAACCCCGTCTCTTCTGTCTGATAGTCAAGCCCCTTCAACCGGGCTTCCGCACGGCAAGCCCAAGTCAAGCTGATAGCGCCGTGAAGCGGCGCTTATTTTATTATACCATTTTATTGGAAGTTATCAAGGCTTTTTGCTAAAATTTTCTTCCGATCGATGCCGGGTATCCGCTATTCGATGCCGAGTATCCGCGCCGCGTTGCGGTAGAAGATCTTGTCCTCCAGCTCCGTCGGAAGCTCCATCGAGCGGATGACGGAGATGGCGCTGCCCTGGTCGTCCCACGGCGAGTCGGTGCCGAAGAGAACCTTGTCCGGGTCGTGGGCGAGGATGGCCTTTTTGCACGCCTCGACGGGGTTGTAGATCCACGACATGCTCACGTCGATGTAGATGTCCGAGCCGATCACATCCCGCATGGCGTCGTCCAGCGCCATGTGCCCGCCCAGGTGCGCCGCGATGAACGTGCCCTGCGTGAGAAGCGGCAGGGCGTCTTTGATCATTTGCGTCGTGCAGCGGTGGGTCTCGGTGTCCACGGGGTCGTTGCCGGGATGGACGAGCACGGGCAGCCCCTCCTCGAACGCCGCCTCGATGATCGCGTAGTTCTCCTTCGTGTTGAAGAAGAACTTCTGGTAGTCGTGGTGCAGCTTCAGCCCGCACAGGCCAAGCTCACGGAAGCGCTTCAGCTCCGAGCGCCAGTCCGGCTCGTCCGGGTGGACGGAGCCGAAGGAGCGAAAGCCGTACTTCTGCGCCTGCGCCGCCGCGTAGTCGTTGATCTTCCGCATCGTGCCGGGCCGGGTGACGATGGGCAGCGTGACGCACAGGTCAACGCCGTATTTGTCCATCGAGCGGCGCAGATCCTCGCCGGTGCCCGCCGTCTGATACTGGATGCCCGTGAAGCTCATCATCCAGGGCAGCGTCCGCGCCGCGAGGGTTTCCGGGAATATGTGCGTGTGAAAGTCGATAATCATAGCCTTCCTCTGTTGCTTTTGGTTAACATAATGTCTCTTGCATCGTTTCTGTATCAAGTCGGTATCAAGCCGGAACCCGGCCTGTCCTCACGCCGCGATCACCGGACGGTGTTCGTCAGCGTGCCGATGCCGTCCGCCTCGCAGCGGACGACGTCGCCGGGACGCAGGAATTTCGGCGGGTCAAAGCCCATGCCCACCCCGGCGGGCGTGCCCATGGATATGATCGTGCCGGCGCGGAGCGTCATGGCGGCGGAGAGGTCGGCGATCACGTCCGCGACGCCGTAGATCCACTGCTCCGTCGAGCCGTTCTGCCGCAGCTCGCCATTTACATAACACCGCAGTCCTATCCTCGGCGGGAACGTGAACTCGTCGGCCGTGACGATGCAGGGGCCGATCGGCGTGAAGCCGTCGAAGCTCTTGCCGAGGTAGAACTGCTTGTGGCGTGTCTGCACCTCGCGGGCGCTCACGTCGTTTAAGAGGGTGTAGCCGAAGACGTAATCGCGGGCGTCCTCCGGCCTCACCCGGTACGCGTCCTTCGATATAACGAACGCGACCTCGGCCTCGTAGTCGAGCTTTTGGGTCACGTCGAAGTGGCCGTCGATGAAGCCCCCGTCCGGGACGGCCTCGTTCACACGTTTGGAGAAGTACACGGCCCAGTCCTCACGCACCATCGTCGGGTGAAACCGGGCGGCCTCCCGGGTGTGGTCGGAGAAGTTCATGCCGAGGCAGATGACGTCCTGCTCCGGGCGGGGGATCGGGGCGAGCGGCGTGATATCGGCGGGCGGTATGCGCTCGTCGGGCAGCGCTGCGGGCAGACCGGCCCGGATGAGGGCGGTCATGGACGGGTAAGCCCGCAGCGGGGCGACGCCGCCGTCTTCCAGCGCGCCGACAAGCTCCGCGCCGTCCGGGTTGTGTCGAAAGGTGATAAGCTTCATAAAAATACTCCGTTTCGGAAAACTGTCCGTATACGCACGCCGGAATTGGGAGACAATACCGGCGAGGTGATTTATCATGACAACGAAAGAACTTCTCTATGTGGACGACGCGCTTGCCCACGCCCAGTTTCTGACGACGCAGTGCCAGAACGCCGCGAGCATCCTCAAGGATTCGGCGCTGCGCACCCAGGCCCAGCAGATGGCCGACCGCCACCGCCAGGTCTATCAGAGCTTCTACAATCTCGTGTAAGGAGGAACCCGGAACTATGGACGACAAAAGCATCATGGAGAACCTGCTCCTGACCACCAAGGGAGCCATCGACCTGTATATGCACGGCGCGATCGAGTCGAGCACCGCGAACGTGCGCAAGGCGTTCTCCACCGCGATCGACGACACCCTCTGCATCGGCGACAACATCTACCAGCAGATGAGCGCCAAGGGCTGGTACCAGAACGACAGCGCCCCCCAGCAGAAGCTCCAGCAGATCAGACAGAAATTCAGCCCCACCTGCTGACCTGAGCCGTTCGGAGCCGCCGGCTCCGAACGGCTCACGGGCGCAGGATTAAGGAGCGCCGGGTATTTTCCTTTGCCCGGACGCGGTTAGAGCGGCTTCGGATTTTGTCCGGGGCCGCTTTTTCAGCGTGTCTGCCCGTCGCCGCGGATGATGTATTTGTAGCCGCACAGCTCCTCGAGACCCATCGGCCCGCGGGCGTGGAGCTTCTGCGTGGAGATGCCCATCTCGCAGCCGAGGCCGAACTCGCCGCCGTCCGTGAAGCGGGTGGACACGTTTACGTACACCGCCGCGCTGTCCACGGACGCGGTGAACCGCGCCGCCGCCGCCTCGTCCTCGGTCACGATCGCGTCGCTGTGGCCGGTCGAATGCGCCGCGATGTGGGCTATGGCGGCGTCGACGTCGGGCACGACGGCCACGGCGAGGACGTAATCGAGAAATTCGGTGTCGAAGTCCCGCTCGCCCGCCGGGGTGCCGGGGATGATGCCGGCGGACGCCTCGTCCAGCCGCAGCTCCACGGGCGGCAGGCCCGCCGCCGCCCGGTCGTCGACGAGGCGTTTTTTGAGCATGGGCAGAAACGCCGCCGCGACGGCCTCGTGCACGAGGCAGACCTCCTCGGCGTTGCACACGCTCGGGCGGCTCGTCTTCGCGTTTTCGATGATGTTCAGTGCCTTTTCAAAATCCCGCGCTGTCCACGTAGACGTGGCATATACCCGTGCCCGTCTGGATGAAGGGCACCGTCGCGTTCTCCACGCAGGCGCGGATAAGCCCGGCCCCGCCGCGGGGGATCAGGAGGTCGACGAGGCCGTTTGCCGTCATAAGCTCGCGGGCGCTTTCACGCGTCGTATCCTCCACGAGGCTCACGAGCGTCTCGGGAAGGCCGGTTTCCCGTATGCCGTCCCGCAGCGCCGTGACGATGGCATTGCATGTCCGCCACGCCTCCTTGCCGCCCCGCAGCACGCAGGCGCTTCCGCTCTTGAGCGCGAGCGCCGCCGCGTCGCTCGTGACGTTCGGGCGGCTCTCGTAGATGATCGCGATCACGCCCATCGGGACGCTGACGCGGTCGATGACGATGCCGTTCGGCCGCTCCACACGGCGCAGCAGCCGCCCCGCCGGGTCGGGCAGCGCCGCCGCCTGCCGGATGCCCTCGGCCATGCCCTCGATGCGGCCGGCGTTCAGCATGAGCCGGTCGAGCATCACGTCCGACACCGTTCCCCGGGCGGCGGCCATATCGGCCGCGTTCGCGGCGAGGATGTCGTCCGTATGGCGCAGAAGGCTCTCGGCCATCGCCGCGAGAAGCTCGTTTTTCTTCGCCGTGTCCGCGAGCGCCAGGGCGCTCTTTGCCTCGTTCGCGGCAATCAGTATCTCTCTTGTCGTCATTGCGTCACAGCTCCCTTCCGCGAGAGAAACCGCGTTCCCACGGGCTTTCCCTCCGCGACGTCGTATAATAGCTCCGGCTTCTCGCCGTTTACGATGACCATGTCGATGCCCTGCTCCGTCACGAGCTTCGCCGCCCGGAGCTTTGTCTCCATGCCGCCGACCGCAAGCTCGCTGCCCTTCTTGCCGGCCAGCGCCTCGATCGCGGGCGTGACGGCCTCCACGACGGAGATGAGCCGTGCGTCCGGATCCCTGTGCGGGTCGGCGGTGTACAGCCCCTCGATGTCGCTCATGAGCACGAGAAGATCCGCCTTCACGGCGCAGGCGACGACCGCGCCGAGGGTGTCGTTGTCGCCGAGGGCGATCTCCTCGGTCGCGACGGTGTCGTTTTCGTTGATGACCGGCAGAGCGCCCATCTCGAGAAGACGCGACATCGTGTTCTCGAAATTTGCGCGGCGGCGCTCGTTTTCAAAGTCGCTGCCCGTCAGAAGGAGCTGGGCGACGATGTGGTTGTACTCGGAGAACAGCTTGTCGTAGACGTACATCAGCTCGCACTGGCCCACGGCGGCGGCGGCCTGTTTGGTCGGCATGTCGTCCGGCCGCTTCGGGAGCGAGAGCTTGCCCACGCCCATGCCGATCGCGCCGGACGATACGAGAACGAGGGCATGCCCCGCGTTTTTGAGGTCGCTCATGACCTTCACGAGCGTTTCGATCCGGCGGATGTTCAGCCGGCCCGTCGCGTGGGTCAGCGTCGACGTGCCGATCTTGATGACGATTTTCATATGTGTCGGTTCCTTTTGTAGGGGTGTGCGGATTGCGCAGACAGATTTTTCGGCAGATGAAACAAAAAACGCAGGGAATACTTTGTGTATTCCCGAGGCTTTTTGTGAAATATGCCGAAAAAGATGCAAGCAAGACGTGCGCCTCCTATTTGTGCGGTGTTGCCATATATATTATAACATCGCGCACGCAGATTGCAAGCTTGGCAGATGCAGGATTGTATGCTATAATGCGGCTGAACGCGTCGTATCACCGAAAAAAGGAGCCGCAAGCATGAGCAAAGCCGACGACATCTTCATCCAAAACTGCCGGGATATCCTCGAAAACGGCGTATGGGACACCGACCTCGCCGTCCGTCCCCGCTGGGAGGACGGCACGCCCGCCCACACGGTCAAGCGCTTCGGCATCGTGAACCGCTACGACCTCTCGGAGGAATTTCCGATCCTCACCATCCGCCGCACGTTCTGGAAGTCCGCCGTGGACGAGCTTCTGTGGATATGGCAGAAAAAGAGCAGCAACGTCCGTGAGCTGCGCACCCGTGTATGGGACGCGTGGGCGGACGAGAACGGCTCGATCGGCAAGGCGTACGGCTACCAGCTCGGCGTGAAGCACCACTACCCCGAGGGCGACATGGATCAGGTCGACAGGGTGCTTTGGGATCTCAGGCACAACCCCGCCTCACGCCGCATCATGACGAACATCTACAACTTCGCCGACCTTTCCGAGATGGCGCTGTACCCGTGCGCGTACTCGATGACGTTCAACGTCACCGGCGACCGCCTGAACGCGATCCTGAACCAGCGCTCGCAGGATATGCTGACCGCGAACAACTGGAACGTCGTGCAGTACGCCGTGCTGACGATGATGTTCGCGCAGGTATCGGGCCTGAAGCCCGGCGAATTCGTGCACGTCATCGCGGACGCGCACATCTACGACCGCCACGTCCCCGCCGTGGAGGAGATCATACAGAACCCGCCGAAGCCGGCCCCGTCGTTCGCGCTCGACCCGTCCGTGACCGATTTCTACGCGTTCGACCGCGACAGCTTCACGATGACCGGGTACGAATACTCCGATTTCACCGGCAAAATCCCGGTCGCGGTGTAATACTTTTTCCTGAAAGAAAAAG
>CAJOFW010000211.1:0-3425 GCA_905234005.1 uncultured Oscillospiraceae bacterium | reverse complement strand
TTGGTATAATATGGACGCCATCGCAGCCGTATACGCCGACTGGGGCATTGGGGCGGACGGCACCCAGCCCGTCACCGTCCGCGCCGACCGCCGCCGCTTCCGTGAGCTGACGGACGGCGCGGCCGTCATCGTCGGCCGCCGCACACTCGCCGATTTTCCCGGCGGCAGGCCGCTCAGGGGCCGTCACAACATCGTCCTCACGACGCGGGATCTGACCATCCCCGGCGCGGAGGTCGTACACAGCGCGGCGGAGGCCGTCGAAGCGGCCGGAAAGCACGACCGCTGCTTCGTCATCGGCGGCGCGAGCGTGTACCGCCTTCTGATGCCGTATATCGACCGGGCGTTCATCACCGAGCTCCGCCCCGTCTCCGACAGCTTCCTTCCGAACCTCGCGGCGGACGGCGCGTGGACGCTCGCGGAGGCCGGGCCGTGGCTCGACGAGGACGGCGTTCGCTATCGCTTCTGTACCTACGAACGCGCAAAATAAGCGTCCGCTCACCGGGCGTATTTTCGCGTCAGTCCGACGCTGCGCCCTCGAGCGCCTGACGCAGGCGCTCGAGAGCCTTTTTCTCGATGCGGGATACATACGACCGGGATATGCCCATGCGCCGGGCGACCTCCCGCTGCGGCAGCGGCGCGCCGCCGCTTAAGCCGTAGCGCAGACGGATGATCTCCGCCTCGCGGCCCGTGAGGGTGCCGTCCACGGCGCGGCGCACCATCGCGACAGACTCCCGCCGTGCGAGCGATTCGAGCATATCCTCCCCGTCGTCCGCGATCGTCTCGAGGATCGACGGGCCGTCGCCGTCGTCGTCGCCGTCGAGCATCCCCGAGAGGGACACGTCCCCGGCGGACTTCTTCTGACCCCGGAAATACATGAGTATTTCGTTCTCTATGCACCGGGAGGCGTACGTCGCGAGCCGGACGCCCCGGTCGGGCCGGTACGTCGACACGCCCTTGATCAGCCCGATCGTGCCGATCGAGACGAGATCCTCCGCGTCGGCGGAGGCGGTGTAGTATTTCTTGATGATGTGCATGACGAGGCGGAGATTGTGCTCGATGAGCGTGTTCCGGGCCTCCGCGTCGCCCGCGAGCATCCGTTCGACGCATTCGGCCTCCTCCTTCGCCCTGAGCGGGCGCGGAAACGACGAGGCGTTCTCCCCCAGGCGCAGCATCATGAGCGCGCTGGAGACGAGCAGCATAAACGAGACAGACAGCATGTGCCGATTACCCCCTTACACCCAAGCGTATGCGTGCGCGGGTTGTCCCGATTCGACAAACCCGCGCCCTTTTGCGTCTTTGGGGAAAATGCGGTTGAAATTTTGATGAAATTGACGTATGCTAAAGTGTAACGGCAAAAATGAGCCGATCCGGTTCGCGGCTTACATCGCGGCGAACCAGACAACCATCCGGGAGGCAGCGCCCTTGAAAATATACAGGCTGATTCCGCTTTTTCTCGCCGGCGTCCTCGCGCTGCTGCTGTGCGGCTGCGCGGGACGGGACACCGGCGCGGACGAACCGCGGTATATCTTCTCCGTCGTGCACGCGCACGTCAGCGGCAACGCGTACAGCGACCTGGCCGAGGGGTATTATCCCGCCGGCACGTCGGTCACGGCCCACGCCGTGCCCATCCCCGGCGCGTCGTTTTTCTGCTGGTCGACCGGCGGCTACGCCGGTGACGGCGGCACGGTCGTGAGCTATCGCGAGGACTACACGTTCACGCTGTCGGCGGACACGTACCTCTACGCGAACTTCCGCGCCCACGACTCCGTGTACGTCCTCTACCACGCAAACGGCGGCACGGCGGCGCAGACCGGCGAGGACTACGTCTGGGACGAGTTCTCCCTCGCGTACTACCTCTACCCCAACGCCCTGCCGGACATGGATTATTTTGAGCGCGACGGATACGTCCTGCTCGGCTACGCGACCGAACCCGGCGGCGGCGGTGAATTCTACGCCCCCGGCTGGAAAATCCTCGAGGACACCGACCGCGTGATTGAGCTGTGGTGCGTGTGGAGCCGTGAGACGCCGGAAACGGGCGCAGAGCGGCGGCTGGTTCGTGACGGACTATCACGGCGGCGACGGGAGCGTGACCGTCCCCGCGTCGTATGACGGCGCGCCCGTGACCGGCGTCGCCGCCGGCGCGTTCGACGGCTGCGGCGGCGTGGATACGCTCGTGCTGCCCCCGAGCCTGCGCGTCATCGAGCCGGGCGCCTTCGCCGGGATGGAGACGCTTACAACGCTCCACCTCTACGACTCGCTCGACACGATCTCGAACGCCGCGTTCGAGGGCGACGACGCGCTCACGACGATCTATATCGGCGCGGCGACCGCCCCGGTCTACACCGACTGGTTCAACAGCCACGCGAAGAAGATCGAGATCATGCGTTACTGGCAGGACGACGAGAGGCCCCTGCTGATCATGCTCGGCGGCTCGTCCGCGTCCTACGCCGTGGACGCGCAGCAGCTCGAGGGGCTTCTTGACCGCGATTACGTCGTGCTCAACTGCGGCACGAACGGCGCGAACCTCTTCACAATGACGAGCGAGTGGGCGGCGCACTTCATGGGCGAGGGCGATATGCTGCTCCAGATGGCGGAATACAGCGCCTGGCAGCTCGGCGGCGTCACCTGCGCCTGGGAGACGTTCCGCTCGTTCGAGAGCTGCTACAACGTATTCTCGTGGGTGCGGCTCAGCCGGTTTCTGAAGTTCTTCGACTGCTTCCAGAGCTATCTCACCGCGAAGAAGACGCTGCCCGCCGAGACGTATGAGGCTTATTCCACGGCCACCGCCCCCGAGGGCTACTACGATATTCAGGGCACGCTCAGGGTCGTCACGGCTCCGAACGGCTCCGACGACTTCTGGCAGGGCCGGTCGATCTCGTTTCTGGGCGAATGGCTCTACGACTATATGTTCTACTACGCAAACTCCCAGTTTGCGAAGATACGCGCCCTCGGCGCCGACTGCGCCATGACGTTCGCCCCGCTCAACCGCAACAGCGTGTGGGAGGGCGAGACGATGGAAACCGTGGCCTCGCTCTGCGCGTACCTGAACGAACGGCTGGACGTCGCGATCATCACCGACCCGGCGGCCTGCATCCTCGACCCCGCCGTATTTTTCGACGACGACTACCACATCGCCGCGCCCGAACGCGCGGCGTATACCGAACGGCTGGCCGCCGATCTGAACGCGTATTTCGCCGCGTCCGCGAAGGAGGAGACCGCACCTTGAAGCACAAACGCCCTGCCATTCTGATCGGCCTTGCCGCGCTGATTCTGCTCTTCTGCTGTCCTGCGTTCTCCGCGTCGGTTCTCGCCGCCGGCGACGCGGACGGCGATATCGACGTCGTTTCCGACGCGGCGGCCGATACCGTGTCCGACGCCGCTGCCGACACCATATCCGATACCATATCCGACGCGGAGGCCGTCTC
>CAJOFW010000210.1 GCA_905234005.1 uncultured Oscillospiraceae bacterium | reverse complement strand
TCCCTGAAGCTCAACTTCATCATGAACGCCATCCTCACGATGTCGTCGTTCATCTTCCCGCTGATCACCTTCCCCTATGTGTCCCGGATACTGGGTCCGGCCGGCACGGGGAAGGTGTCGCTTGCCACGTCGGTCATATCGTATTTCATCATGTTCTCGCAGCTCGGCATCCCGACCTACGGCATCCGGGCCTGCGCCCGTGTGCGGGACGACCGGCTGAAGCTCACGCGGACGGCCCACGAGCTTCTCTTCATAAACCTCCTCATGAGCGCGGTCGCCTACGCCGCGCTGGCATTGGCGCTGGCGTTCGTGCCGAGGCTCGCGGAGGAGCGGACGCTGTACGTCATCGTCAGCGCCGGCATCCTGCTGCACGCCATCGGCATGGAGTGGATCTACAAGGCGCTCGAGCAGTACACATACATCACGATCCGGTCGATCCTGTTCAAGCTTCTCGCGCTCGTGCTGATGTTCGCGCTTGTGCACAGCGAGGACGACTATGTGATCTACGGCGGAATCTCGATCCTCGCCTCGTCCGCGTCGTACCTCGTGAACTTCCTGTCCGTCCGCCGGTTCATCGACCTGCGCCCGGTCGGGGGGTACGACCTGCGGCGGCACTGGAAGCCGGTCGGCGTGTTCTTCGCGATGGCCTGCGCCACGACCGTGTACACCCACCTCGACGTCGTCATGCTCGGCTTCATGACGACGGATACCGACGTCGGCTACTACAACGCGGCGGTCAAGATCAAAAACGTCCTCGTCAGCGTCGTCACGTCGCTGGGCACCGTGCTGCTGCCCCGGGCGTCGTACTACATCGAGTTCGGGCGGATGGACGAGTTTCGCCGCATCAGCCGCAAGGCGCTCCATTTCGTGTTCCTGCTCGCCTCGCCGCTGATGCTGTATTTCATGCTGTTTGCCCGGGAGGGCATTCTGTTTCTGTCCGGCCCGGCATACGGCGGCTCGATCGCCCCGATGCAGATCATCATGCCGACGCTGCTGTTCATCGGCGTCACGAACATCCTCGGCATCCAGATCCTCGTCCCCCTCGGCCGGGAACGGATCGTGCTGTACTCGGAGATCGCCGGGGCGGTCGTGGACGTCGTCATCAACGCCCTGCTCATCCCGCGTTACGCCTCGTCCGGCGCGGCGGTCGGCACGCTGGTGGCGGAGGCCGTCGTCCTCGCCGTGCAGTACGGGGCGCTCCGGCATGAGGTCGGCGAGGCGTTCCGGACGATTCCTTACGGCAAGCTGCTGGCCGGTCTCGCGCTCGCCTGCGCCGCGTCGCTCTGGGTGCGGGCGCTGGGACTCGGCACGTTTTTCACGCTGGTTCTCTCGGCGGCGCTGTTTTTCGGCGCGTACGGCCTGTTCCTGCTCGCCGTTCGCGAGCCGCTCGTGACGGAGATATCCCGCCAGGTGCTCGGAAAGCTCCGGCGCGGAAAAAAGTGAGCCTTATCTGCAATCCTGTTTCGTAATCCTTTAGAATGAGGGAGCTGTGAAAGCCATGAAATACGACTATCTGATCGTCGGCGCCGGGCTGTTCGGCGCGGTGTTTGCGCGGGAGGCGGCGGACAGGGGGAAATCCGTCCTCGTCATCGACAAACGGCCGCACATCGCGGGCAACGTCTACACCGAGAACGTCGAGGGCATCCACGTCCACCGCTACGGCGCGCATATCTTCCACACGAACGACAGACGTGTGTGGAGCTACATCACCCGCTTCGCCGATTTCAACCGCTTCACCAATTCGCCGGTCGCGAACTACCGCGGCGAGCTGTACTCGCTGCCGTTCAATATGTACACGTTCAACAAAATGTGGGGCGTCGTGACGCCGGCGGAGGCCGCCGCGAAGATCGAGGAGCAGCGCCGGGAGATCACCGGCGAGCCGAAAAACCTCGAGGAGCAGGCCATATCCCTCGTCGGGCGTGACATCTTCGAGAAGCTTGTGCGCGGCTACACCGAAAAGCAGTGGGGCCGCGACTGCCGCGACCTGCCGGCGTTCATCATCAAGCGCCTGCCCGTGCGGCTGACGTTCGACAACAACTACTTCAACGCCGCGTACCAGGGCATCCCCGAGGGCGGGTATACGAAGCTCGTGGCAAACCTGCTGGACGGCATAGAGGTGCGGCTGGGTACGGACTATCTCGCCGATAAGGCGGCGCTGGACGCGATGGCGGACAGGGTCGTATTCACCGGGCCGATCGACGCGTACTTCGGCTATCGCCTCGGCTGTCTCGAATACCGCTCCGTCCGGTTTGAGACGGAGACGCTGGATATGCCGAACTTTCAGGGCAACGCGGCGGTGAACTACACCGACCGGGAGACGCCGTGGACGCGGATCATCGAGCACAAATGGTTCGCGTTCGGCAGGGACGACGACGGAAACGACATCCCCAAAACCGTCATCAGCCGGGAGTATTCGAGCGAGTGGAAGCCCGGCGACGAGCCGTATTATCCCGTGAACGACGAGAAAAACGGAAAGCTGTACGAGGCGTACCGGGCGCTTGCGGCGGGGGAGACAAACGTGCTCTTCGGCGGACGGCTCGGGCAGTACAAATACTACGACATGGATCAGGTCATCGCGGCGGCGCTGGACGCGGCGGCGGCGGCGCTGTGAGGCGGGCGTGATGGGTGGCAGGCTCATCGTCCTCGAGGGGCTGGACGGCTCCGGCAAGGCCACGCAGACGCGGCTTCTGTGCGACGGTCTCGCGGCCCGGGGGTGGAACAACCTCCGCGCCGTCTCGTTTCCGAACTACGGGAGCGACTCGTCGGCGCTTGTGCGGATGTACCTGTCCGGCGCGTTCGGTACCGACCCGGACAGCGTGAACGCCTACGCCGCCTCGAGCTTCTACGCGGCGGATCGCTACGCCGGGTACAAATCCGACTGGGGCGCGTTCTACGACGGCGGCGGCGTCGTCATCGCCGACCGCTACACGACCTCGAACGCCATCCACCAGTGCGCGAAGCTCGACCGGGACAAGTGGGACGATTACCTCGACTGGCTGTTCGACTACGAGTACAACCTTCTCGGCATCCCCGCGCCGGAGCTTGTGCTGTATCTGCGCGTCGACCCGGCGGTATCCCGGCGGCTCATGGAGGCCCGGTACGAGTCGGACGGGCGGAGCCTTGACATTCACGAGCGGAACCTCGACTATCTGCGCCGCTCCCGGCAGGCCGCCGACTACTGCGCCGCCCGCCTCGGCTGGCGTGTGATCGAGTGCGCCCCGTCCGGCGCGATGCGGCCGGTGGAGGATATCCAAAGCGAGATCATGGACAACGTGATCCGGGTCATATAATACTTTTTC
>CAJOFW010000209.1 GCA_905234005.1 uncultured Oscillospiraceae bacterium | reverse complement strand
ACCAAAGGGAGAAGAATTTTTAGATAAAGCAAGGGAACTTTTGTCTAAGGCAAAAACGATAAGCGAAATAAGGATTTGTCAGGCAGTAATACTTCCGTTAGAAGGTTTATCATTAGAACAAACAGCTCAGGCTGTTGGACGAAGTACAGGCTGGGTATCAAGGAACAGGAATGCCTTTATAAAAGCAGGAGGCACTATTGTTATAAATAAGCGCGGAGGTCGTCATCATGCCAATATGACCATAGAACAGGAAAAAGAATTTTTACAGTCGTTTGCTTCAAAAGCCAGTGCAGGACAAATTCCTGTGATAGGAGAAATTCATAAAGAGTTGGAAAAATACCTTGGTCGCCACGTAGGCTTATCGTCAGTTTACGAACTTGTACATAGACATAACTGGCGCAAAATAGTTCCAGATAAGCGTCATGTAAAAGCCGATGTGAAAAAGCAGGAAGACTGGAAAAAAAAACTGCAGACGGATGTGGAAGAAATTCGTAAAAATTGGGCAAAAGACAAACATTTGCGAGTAATGTTTCAAGATGAGGCGCGATTTGGTCGAATATCTCAGCTTCATAGCAGCTGGTGTGCAAAACCTGAAAGACCAGTCTGCCGTGTCTTGGTAAGTCAGCAGTATGTCTATACTTACGGGGTTGTAAGTGTAGAAGACGGGTGTTTTGAAAGTCTTATATTATCGGGATGCAATACAGAAATAATGCAAATATTTCTTGAAGAAATTTCCTCACGCCGCTGCCGCCGCTGCCCGACTGCGCCGTCGTCGTGTGCAAGCCGCCGTTTTCGATCTCCACGCCGGAGCTGTTTGGACGAATCGACGCCCGGAAAAGCCGCCTGCGGCCCGATACCGCCGGCATCCTCGCGGCGCTTCAGACCGGCGACCTTCCCGGCGTCGCCCAGAGATTATATTGACCGCCCGCAGCGCGGCGTGCGGGAGATCAAATCCGCCATCATCGGCCACGGGGCCATCGGCGCGGCCATGACCGGCACGGGCAGCGCCGTGTTCGGTCTGTTCGCCGACGAGACAGCCGCCTCCGCCGCGTACAAATCCCTCCGCGCCCGGTACCGCGAATGCTGGCTGACCCGCCCCGCCCCGGCGGAGCGGATATGACGCGTTCCCGATATACGCAAACGCCGGTGCGCCCGCCGGTGCAAACGCCGGCGGCGTATGGCTTGACATCCGGGCGATTCGGTGCTATATTTCTTGATAACGGCTGTGAAGGGAATTGCGCCGGAGGACGCCCCGCAGAGAGAGCGGATCGTGGGCTGAAAGTCCGCTCGGGAGACGCGCCGGATCGCTGACCGTCCCGGAGCCGCACGGCTCAAAGCGCCTGTCGCGTGAGTATGCCGTGCCGTGTGACGCGCGTTATGCGTCCGAATGAGCGAAAGTTCAGGGTGGAACCGTGTGTATTGCTGCGCACCCCTGACAGGATGAACCTGTCGGGGGTGCTTTCGCGTCCGGCGGCCATCCGCCCCGTATGTCCCGGCGGGCGATTCGCCCTATATTTATAATGTATATCAAACCGCGCATACTATATATGGATCAGGAGGACACCATGGAATACACGTTTGAGAACGAGGAATACCGCCGCACCTACCGGCACACGACCTCGCACATTCTGGCGCAGGCCGTGAAGCGCATCTATCCCGAGGCAAAGCTCGCGATCGGCCCCGCGATCGAGAACGGCTTCTACTACGACATCGACGTCGAGAAGCCGTTCACGGACGAAGACCTCGCGGCGTTTGAGGCCGAAATGCGCAAAATCTGCAAGGAGAAGCTGAAGCTTGAGCGCACGGAGCTGCCCCGTGAGGAGGCCATCGCGTTCATGCGTGAGCGGAACGAGCCGTACAAGGTCGAGCTGATCGAGGATCTGCCCGAGGACGCCGTCATCAGCTTCTACACCCAGGGCGAGTTCACCGACCTCTGCGCCGGGCCGCACCTCGATTCGACGGGCCGGGTCAAGGGCAACGCGATCAAGCTCACCACCGTGAACGGCGCGTACTGGCGCGGCGACTCAAAGCGCAAAATGCTCCAGCGCATCTACGGCACCTGCTTCCCGACGAAGGCCGAGCTGGACGAGTACCTCGCCCGCCTCGAGGAGGCCAAAAAACGCGACCACCGCAAGATCGGCCGCGAGCTGCAGCTCTTCATGACCGACGAGCTTGTCGGCCGCGGCATGCCGATGTTCCTGCCGAAGGGCTACACGCTCTGGCGCATCCTTGAGAATTACATCCGCGACAAGGAGCTGAAGGGCGGCTATCAGCACGTCCTGACGCCGTGCGTCGGCACCGTGGAGCTGTACAAGACCTCCGGCCACTGGGATCACTACCAGCAGAATATGTTCCCGGCGATGGAGGTGGAGGACGAGACCTACGTCCTGCGCCCGATGAACTGCCCCCACCATATGCGTATCTACGCCAACCAGCCGCACTCCTACCGCAATCTGCCCGTCCGCATCGGCGAGATCGCCCACGATTTCCGCTACGAGGCGTCCGGCACGCTCAAGGGCATCGAACGCGGCCGCCACTTCTGCCAGAACGACGCCCACCTGTTCGTCACGCCCGACCAGATCAAGGACGAGGTCGCGAAGGTCGTCGATCTGATCTTCACGACGTATGAGGATTTCGGCATCACCGATTACCGCCTCGTGCTGTCCCTGCGCGACCCGGCCGACAAGGAGAAATACCACGACGACGACGAGATGTGGAATACCGCCGAGACCGCCCTGCGCGATGTGCTCGATCAGCTCGGCCTCCACTACACCGAGGAGATCGGCGAGGCGGCGTTCTACGGCCCGAAGCTGGATGTCAACGTCCGGCCGGCCGTCGGCGCGGAGTATACGCTGTCCACCTGCCAGCTCGATTTCTGCCTGCCGGCGAAGTTCAACCTCACCTACGTCGACCGCGACGGCGCGGAGCGCACGCCGGTCGTGCTCCACCGTGCCATCCTCGGTTCGCTCGATCGGTTCATGGCGTACCTGATCGAGGAGACGATGGGCGCGTTCCCGACGTGGCTCAGCCCGGTGCAGGTCAAGATCCTGCCGATCACCGACCGTGTGCACCCCTACGCGGAGAAGGTCGCCGCCGACCTCGAGGCCATGGGCGTCCGCGTCGAGGTCGATCTGCGCAACGAAAAGCTCGGCTACAAAATCCGCGAGGCGCAGATGGAGAAGGTGCCCTACAAGCTCGTCATCGGCGACCAGGAGGCCGAGAACGGCACCGTCGCCGTCCGCACCCGTGACGCCGACAAGGGCGCCATGCCGTTTGCCGACTTCGCCGTGAAGCTGACGGAAGAAATCGCTTCAAAGTCCAGAACTTCTCTGTTCTGATTTTCTCATAATCCGACCGCCTCCCCCGTAAACTATCCACAGCTTACGGGGGAGGTTTCTTACATGCAGGGTACAAAACGAAAGCTGTGCGCCGCGCTGGCGCTGCTGTTCGCGGTGAACGTGTTCATCATCTGCACCGCGCAGCGGGCCGACGCGGTCACGTACAAGCAGGGGTCGACCGGCTCCGTCGTCACGCAGATCCAGCAGAAGCTGCGGAGTTGGGGCTATTATGCCGGCTCCGTCGACGGAATATACGGCTCGAAGACGACGGCGGCGGTCAAATACTTCCAGCGGTCGAACGGCCTCACGGCCGACGGCAAATGCGGCCCCGCCACGCTGTCGGCGCTCGGCATCAGCGTCAGCGAGGCCGGCTCGAGCTCGTCGGGCGACGTGGAGCTGCTGGCGCGGCTCATATCGGCCGAGGCCAGGGGCGAGCCGTATACGGGACAGGTCGCCGTCGGCGCGGTCGTACTGAACCGCGTCGAA
Organism: uncultured Oscillospiraceae bacterium; assembly: GCA_905234005.1. Classification (GTDB taxonomy): domain Bacteria; phylum Bacillota; class Clostridia; order Oscillospirales; family Oscillospiraceae; genus CAJOIG01. The sequence goes on along the minus strand of CAJOFW010000209.1, from coordinate 435 downwards.
AGTCCGGCGTTTCCGAATACGATGTCCGGCGTCATCTACCAGTCCGGGGCGTTTACGTGCCTGAGCGACGGCCAGTTCTGGGGTACGGTGTCCGACAGCGCCTACAAGGCCGCCCGGGACGCGCTCAACGGCTGGGATCCGTCGGGCGGCGCCATATACTACTTCAATCCGAACACCGCGACGAGCGCGTGGATCTGGTCGCGTCCGGTCATCACGGTCATCGGAAAGCACCGGTTCTGCGCCTGAACGGAGAGGACGCTGACGCTGCCGAACGGCGCAATCCCTTCTGCCGCAAGGGTTTGCGCCGTTCGGAGCCGCCGGAAAAACGGCTTTTTCAAAAAAACTTCAAAAAATTCGAAAAAAGGTGTTGACAAACGGTGATCGGGGTGGTATATTAGTCAAGCGCTCGAGAGAACGGGCCGCGAACGAAAGCGA
>CAJOFW010000208.1 GCA_905234005.1 uncultured Oscillospiraceae bacterium | reverse complement strand
AGCGCAATCTCACCGTCACCCTCGATAACACCGCGTGGAGCGGCGCTTCCCTCGTCTGGGAGGCCGACGACTGGAACGCGACGAATCTGACGGACAAAGGAGCGTGACCGCATGAAATATATGATCGCGTCCGACCTGCACGGGTCGGCGGAATATGTGTCCCGGCTCATGGAGGCGTACCGCCGCGAGGCGGCGGACGGGCTTCTGCTGCTCGGCGACCTGCTCTACCACGGGCCGCGAAACGCCCTGCCCGAGGACTACGACACGCGGCGCTGCATCGACCTTCTGAACGCCTGCGCCGATACGATCACCGCCGTTCGCGGCAACTGCGACGCGGAGGTCGACCAGATGGTGCTGACGTTCCCGATCATGGCCGATTTCCGCATCGTCGAGGCGGACGGCCTGCGGCTGTTTCTGACGCACGGACACGTCTGGGACCCGACGTACCCGCCGCCGCAGCTCGCCCCCGGCGACGTGATGCTCTCCGGCCACACGCACATCCCGTCAAGCTCCCGCAGCCCGGACGGGGTTTGGTTTCTGAATCCCGGCTCCGTGTCCATCCCCAAGGGCGGCTCCCCGCACAGCTATATGACGCTCGAGGACGGCCTGTTTCTCTGGAAAACGCTGGACGGCGGCGTCTACCGCGAGCTTTCGCCGTCGTGACGCTGGAACGATCGTCCGGCGCTTGCAAAAAACAGTGGTTGTAGTTTCGCGGGCTGTGTGTTATAATGCGGACGAACGGAACGAATACCACAGAAACACAAATAACAGAAGCGCCGCGTACACGCGGCCGGCTCTGTATGAAAAAGGAGACAACATCATGGCACTTATGACCGGCGAACAGTATCTCGAGAGTCTGCGGAGGCTGCACCCCAAAATCTATATGTTCGGCAAGGAGATCCCCTGCGCGGTGGACGACCCCATCCTCCGCCCGTCGGTGAACTCCGTCAAGATGACCTACGACCTTGCGCAGATGCCCGAGTACGAATCGCTCATGACGACGACGAGCAGCATCACGGGCAAAAAGATCAACCGCTTCTGCCACATCCACCAGAGCACGGAGGATCTGATGCTCAAGGTCAAGATGCAGCGTCTCTGCGGCCAGAAGACCGCCGCCTGCTTCCAGCGCTGCGTCGGCATGGACGCCTTCAACGCGGTGTGGTCGACGGCCTGGGAGGTCGACAAGGCCCACGGCACGGGCTATTTCGAGAACTTCAAAAAATACATGGAGTACGTCCAGGAGAACGACCTCGTCGTCGACGGCGCGATGACCGACCCGAAGGGCGACCGCGGCCTTGCCCCGCACGCCCAGGCGGACGAGGATCTCTTCCTGCACGTCGTGGAGCGCCGCCCGGACGGCGTCGTCGTGCGCGGCGCGAAGGCGCACCAGACCGGCGCGTCGAACTCGCACGAGATTCTTGTCATGCCCACGCAGGCCATGAAGCCGGACGATAAGGACTACGCGATCGCGTTCGCCGTGCCCATCGACGCGGAGGGCATATTCATGATCGTCGGCCGCCAGAGCTGCGACACCCGCAAGCTCGAGGACGGCACCCTCGACCGCGGCAACCCGACGTTCGGCGGCATGGAGGCGCTCGTCATCTTCGACAACGTGTTCGTACCGAACGACCGCATTTTCATGAACGGCGAGGCCGAATTCGCGACGATGCTCGTCGACCGCTTCGCGAGCTATCACCGCCAGAGCTACGGCGGCTGCAAGGTCGGCGTCGGCGACGTGCTGATCGGCGCGGCGGCCCTCGCGGCGGAGTACAACGGCGCGGCGAAGGCGTCCCACGTCAAGGACAAGCTCATCGAGATGAACCACTTAAACGAGACGCTGTATTCCGGCGGCCTCGCCTGCTCCGCGAACGGCTGGCAGACCGATTCCGGCAACTACATGGTCGATACGCTGCTCGCGAACGTCTGCAAGCAGAACGTCACCCGCTTCCCGTATGAGATCGCCCGGCTCGCCGAGGATCTCGCCGGCGGCATCATGGTCACCTGCCCGTCCGAGACCGACCTGCGCGACCCGCAGCTCGGGCCGTATGTGGAGAAATACTTAAAGGGCGTCGATTCCGTCCCGACGATCAACCGCCTGAAGATCATGCGCCTCATCGAAAACCTCACCCTCGGCACCGCCGCCGTCGGCTACCGCACCGAGTCCCTGCACGGCGCGGGCAGTCCGCAGGCGCAGCGCATCATCATCTCCCGCCAGAGCGACATGGCCGGCAAGAAGGAGCTTGCCAAGGCCATCGTCGGCATCGGCGAATGAAGCTGAACCCCTACTACACGCCCCGCGAGCTGCGGGCGCTGGGCTTTCGGGCGCTGGGCCGAAGCGTGCTCGTGAGCCGCACCTGCCGCGTCTACACGCCGGAGACGATCTCCCTCGGCAGCCACGTTTTGATCGACGACTTCACGATCTTAAACGGCGACATCACCGTCGGCGACCACGTCCACATCAGCTCGAACTGCGAGCTGTACGCGGGCGAGGCCAGCATCACGATCGGCGATTACAGCGGCATATCGAGCCGCTGCGCCTTCTACGCGACGAGCGACGATTTCTCCGGCGCGAGTCTGAACAACCCGACCGTCCCCCGGGCGTTCCGGTACGAGAAGAACCTGCCCGTGACGCTGGGGCGTCACGTCCTGATCGGCACCGGCTCGACCGTGCTGCCCGGCGTGACGATCGGCGAGGGCTGCGCCTTCGGGTCGATGACGCTGATCGCGAAATCGACCGAGCCGTGGGGCATATACGTCGGCGTCCCGGCGCGGCGTCTGCGCGAGCGCGAACGGGGCCTGCTCGAGCTGGAGAAAAAGCTGAACGACCCGACCGGGAGGTGAATCTGCATGGAAAAGCTGATGGAGCTTCTGCGCGAGCTGCGGCCCGACGTGGACTTTGAAAACGAGACCGCCCTGATTGACGACGGCATCCTCGGCTCGTTCGACATCACGGCGCTCGTAAACGAGCTGATGGACGAGTTCGACGTGGAGCTGGATCTGGCCGACCTCGAGCCGGAAAACTTCAACTCCGCCCAGGCCATCTGGGACTACGTGCAGTCGCTGAAATAAGCGCCTGTGCCATACGGCGCAGCGGAGGCAAAACCGCATAACGCGTTCGCGGCGGATAACCGCCGAACCTGACGGGGGTGCTATACCCTGTCGGGTTCGGCGGTTTTGCTGTTGTTTTCGGAATGAAAAAAGCGCCCGGTGAAGGGCGCTTTGGACGGGGGCTTTCCGGGTGCGCGTCGTCCCCGAGGGGATGCACCCGCCTGAACTGGCGAAGCTGCTCCTCGGTCATCGGCGGGCAGTCCTCGTCAAACACGATGGGGCGCCTGGCGGCTTCCCGGATTTCGGCAATCTGCTCAGGGGTCGGCTTTTGATCCTTAGTAATGGAATAGCTTACGATCATTGTACATTCTCCTTTCCGCAGGGGTTGCTATTCTGGCGGAGATGATACGGGTCAGAGCTTTTCGTTCCGTGTAAACGACAAAGAGAATCTCGTCAACCTTGCCAATGGTATTGTAACGATCTTCAAACAGACTATGCGCGGAGTCATAGAACTCGATTCGGTTTTCGTCGTTAAAGACCAGCGCGGCGGTTTCAAACCGCACGCCGTGCTTTTTCAGGTTCAGCGCGGCCTTGTCCTCGTCCCACTCGAATTGCACGGGCAATTCCCCCTCGTGTCTCTGT
>CAJOFW010000207.1 GCA_905234005.1 uncultured Oscillospiraceae bacterium | reverse complement strand
GCAAACCCATATGAAAAAGATTCTTGCACTGATGATGGCGCTGTGCATGCTGCTCGCGCTGACCGCCTGCGGAAGCTCCGCGGCGAACGACCAGCTCGGCGAGATCCTGACCGCCGTGAACGAGCTGAAGGATTCCGTCGACGCCCTGACCGCCGCCCAGGCCGAAGCCTCCGCCGCCGCGGAGGCTGCCGCCGAGGAGCCGGCCGCGGAAGCCCCCGCCGAGGAGGAGGCCGCGGAGGAAGCGCCGGTCGAGGATGAAGCCGCCGCGGCGCCCGAGAGTGAGTATGCCGGCGAGCTGATCGTCTTCGCCGCCGCCTCCATGACCGAGACGCTGACCGAAATCGGCGACCTGTTCATGGCCGCGAATCCCGACGTGGAGATCGCCTTCAACTTCGACTCCTCGGGCACGCTCAAGACCCAGATCGAAGAGGGCGCGCCGGTCGACATCTTCATCTCCGCCGGTCAGAAGCAGATGAACCAGCTCGACATCAACGCCGATCCCGAGGTCAACACCGACGGCCTTGATTTCGTCCTCGAGGGCACGCGCTTTGACATCCTCGAGAACAAGGTCGCGCTGGCCGTTCCCGACGGCAACCCCGCTGACCTTCAGAGCTACGACGACTGGGCCGAGAAGCTCGCCGCCGGCGATATCTTCATGGCCATGGGCAACGAGGACGTGCCTGTCGGTCAGTACACGCAGAAGATCCTCGCCTACTATGACCTGAGCGAGGAGGATCTCGCGGCCGCCGGCTCCATCACCTACGGCTCCAACGTCAAGGAGGTCACGACGCAGGTCTCCGAGGGCGCCGTGGACTGCGGCGTCATCTATCAGACCGACGCGTATTCGGCCGAGCTGACGGTCGTTGACACCGCCACCGCCGATATGTGCGGCCAGGTCATCTATCCCGCCGCCGTGATGAACGTCACGAGCGACGCCGCGCTCGCGCAGGCGTTCCTCGACTTCTGCACCACCGAGGAGGCCGCCGCCATCTTCGAGGCCGTGGGCTTCACGCCGCTTGGCTGATTTGCCCGATTGACGATCCTTCACTGACAAAAACCGTATCATCTCCGCGTCCCTGACGCGGGGGTGATACGGTTATTCCCATTTGCGCCGCGGACGCATATCCATGCCGCCGGGCGCTCTCTGCGAGGCATTGACTATGGACTGGTTTCCCCTATGGAATTCCCTGCGCATCGCCGCGATCTCGACGGTGGTGATCTTCTTTCTCGGCATCTGGGCGGCTTACGGCATCGCGAAGCTGCCGAAGCTTGTGAAGGGCGTGCTGGACGTGCTGCTGACGCTTCCGCTCGTGCTGCCGCCGACGGTCGTGGGCTATCTGCTGCTGCGCCTGCTCGGGCCGAAGCGCCCGATAGGCGTGCTGATTATGAATCTGTTCGGCACAAGGCTCGTCATGACGTGGTGGTCGGCGATCTTCGCGACGGTCGTCGTCGCTTTTCCGCTCATGTACCGCACGGCGCGGGGTGCGTTTGAGTCGTTCGACGAGACGCTGGCCTATGCCGGGCAGACGCTGGGACTGTCGAACCGGTATGTGTTCTGGCGCATCCGTATGCCGGCCTGTCGGCAGGGGATCATGGCCGGCACGGTGCTGGCGTTTGCGCGGGCGCTCGGCGAGTACGGCGCCACGAGCATGATCGCGGGCTACACGCCCGGCCGCACGGCGACGATCTCGACGACGGTCTACCAGCTCTGGCGGACGGACAACGACGCGATGGCGTTCCGGTGGGTGCTTGTGAACATCGCGATCTCCGCCGTTGTGCTGCTCGCCGTGAACTTTCTCGAGCGCAACAACAAAAAAGCCTCCCGACGGCTCGGAAGGGGGGCGGCGGCATGAGCCTGTACGTCGATATACGCAAGAGCTACGGCGCGTTCCGGCTGGACGTGACGTTCGGCACGGACGGCGACGTGCTCGGCCTTCTCGGCGCGTCCGGCTGCGGCAAGAGCGTGACGCTCAAGTGCATCGCGGGCATCGAGCGTCCCGACGAGGGACGGATCGTCCTGAACGGACGGACGCTGTTCGACTCTGAAAAGCGGATCAACGTGAAGCCGCAGGAGCGCCGCGTCGGATACCTCTTCCAGCAGTACGCGCTGTTTCCGAACATGACGGTGCAGGGAAACATCGCCGCCGGGGCGAGACGGCTTGCGAAGGCCGACCGGCAGACGGCGGTGGACGATATGCTCGAAAAGATGCAGATCGCCGATCTGCGGAACAAATACCCGGCGCAGCTCTCCGGCGGTCAGCAGCAGCGGACGGCGCTGGCCCGCATCCTCATAAACGAGCCGGAGGTGCTGCTGCTCGACGAACCGTTCTCCGCCCTCGACTCACACCTGCGGGACAGGATGGAGCGGGAGGTCATGGCCGTCGTACGCGACTTCGGCGGCGATACGCTGCTCGTCAGCCACAGCCGGGACGAGGTGTTCCGGATGGCGGACAGGATCGCCGTCTACAACAGCGGCAGAATCGACGCCCTGGACGAAAAGCACAGCCTCTTCAAGTCGCCCGGTACATACAGCGCGGCGCTGCTGACCGGCTGCAAGAACTTCAGCCGTGCGGCGGGACTGCGGCACGAGAACGGCCGCACGTTGTTCACGGCGGAGGACTGGGATATGGAGCTGTCCGTCCCCGGCACGCAGACCGGCGATATGGTCGGCCTGCGGCGGCACTACGCCTCGCTCGCGGACGGGCCGGGGGAGAATGCCTGCGAGATGGAGATCACGGGCGTCATGGAGGATCCGTTCGAGTACACGCTGTTTCTGCGCCGGCCCGGACATGACTGCGAGCCGCTCGGCTGGACGATCCCGCACGACGATTTCGTGGGTTTGGACGGAAAAACCGTCTACCTGCGCCTGCCCGAGGACGCGATCATGCTGCTCAGGCGCTGAAGCTCCGCGTATTTGCAGTTTATTTGCAGTTTATTTGTTGTCAATGGTGGACGGATGGCGGGCTCTGTGGTATAATCCCAATGTTTTCAAAAAATTTTGGGAAAGAGGCGTAACACAGTGAAAAATCAGAAGAATCCCTGGGTATCCATCATCGCGTGTCTCGTGGTACAGCTCTGCGTCGGCATCCTGTATCTCTGGAGCGCCTTCCGCTCCAACATCGTCGCCGCCTACGGCTGGACGGCCAGCGCCGCCACGATGGTCTCGTCGTACATGATCTTCGCGTTCGTCTTCGGCAACCTGATCGGCGGGATCATCAACGACAAAAAAGGCCCGAAGCTGACGTGTGTGCTCGGCGTCGGCCTGTTCTCCGTCGGCGTCATCCTCACCGCCTTCGTGAAGACGGCCGGTCTGTGCGGGTCTCGGCTCCGGCTTTGCCTACGGCGCGTGCATCTCCTGCATCCAGAAGTGGCTGCCCCACAAGCGCGGCCTCGCGTCCGGGCTTGCGTGCTCGGCGTTCGGCCTGTCCACGGTCGTGTTCACGCCGGTCTCGAATATGCTCATGAACCAGTGGCGGGACGCACAGGGCATCGTGAACTTTGTTCCGGTGTTCCTGACTTTGGGCGTCGTATTCGCCGTGCTGGGCTTTGCGGCTTGCCTGTTCATTTCCCTGCCCGACGATGAGTACCTCAAGGGCCTGAACCTCCCCGCCAGGGCCGTGTCCGGCGATGTGAACTTCACCCTGGGTCAGGCCATCAGGCTCCCGGCGTTCTGGGCGCTGTTCTTCTCGATCTTCTTCATCAACGGCACCTGGAACCTCTGCGTGCCCCTGATCAAGGATCTCGGCATGGTGCGCGGCCTGACCGAGACGATGGCCATCGCCTGCGTTTCCTTCACCGGCATCACCAACGCCGCAGGCCGTCTCATCATGGCGTCTCTGTCCGACAAAATCGGCCGCTCAAATACGATGTACGTCCTCTGCGGTCTGACGCTGCTCGGCGCGATCCTCATGACCTTCATCGGCGGCGTCGGCTACTTTGCCACGATCGCGATCATCGCGTTCGCCTACGGCGGCCCGTCCGCGCTGAACGCGGCGCTGTCCACCGACCTGTTCGGGCCGAAGAACTCCGGCACCAACTACGGCGTTGCGATGCTGGCCCTCGGCTTCTCGTCCATCTTCTTCAACTGGGTCTCCGCGACGTTCCTGCACGCCAGCGTCGACGTCGCGAGCATGACGGCCGTCGGCATCAACTCCACGTTCATCATGGGCGCGGTCACGGCGGTCATCCCCGTGTTCCTGATGATGTACATCAACAGCTACCTCAAAAACCGCTCCGCGCAGTAATCAAGTACATATAAAAATACTGCCCTTGCCCGATCGGGCAGGGGCAGTATTTTTGGAAAGGAACAGAATATGATATCAGAATCCGTGATCGACGTGCGCTATCCGGACTGCGACCCGATGGGGATCGTGCACCACGCGGTATATCCCGTGTGGTATGAGATCGCCCGGATGGACTTCTTTCAGGCCGTCGGGTTTTCATACGCCGATATGCACGCCCTCGGCATCAACCCGCCGATGGTCGATCTGCACGTACAGTATAAATCCGCCGTCGAATACCCGGGCACGGTGACGGTGCGCACCAGGGCGACGTTCGTCGCGCCGAAGAAGCTGCGGCTGCATTACGAGACGTTCTACCGGGATAACCTCGTGAACGTGTGCGACACGTTCCACATCTGGACCGGCCCGGACATGAAGAGCCTCGACATGGAAAAAGCGCTGCC
>CAJOFW010000206.1 GCA_905234005.1 uncultured Oscillospiraceae bacterium | reverse complement strand
AATCGAGCCTGTGACGCCGCCGCGGGTGAAGCCGTACCAGTCCGTATCCGGGAAGTGAGCGCCCCGGACGAGCACGACAGCCGTGTAATAAACTGCGTAGACCACCGTCGGCGCCAGCGCCGCCGCCGTTTCCCGCAGCGGAATCGGGCGGTCACGGTGAAACGCGCAGAACGTCACGACAGCCAGCACCGGGTCAATCAGGTGGAACCAGAGGTTCGCGCCCTGTATCATCGGCGCAAGGCCGGTCTGCGGCACGAAAAACAGCATCACGACGGTGAACGTCAGCGCGACCGAGACCGTGGCGACGTAGAGCGCCCGCTCTGCCAGGAGCCATACGGCGGGATGTCTTGCGGTCACCCCGGCGGCGGTGAGGATGAAGTACGCGAGGCTGACGAGGCCGAGCAGGAGGTTTGAGTCGACCGTGAAGTGTTTCAGGTTCCGAACCCCCGAGACGATCAGGATGCCGCCGCCCGTGTGCGTGAGCATCTGATACAGCCCGAGCATCGTCAGCGCGGCGATCACCCCGGCGGATACAAGAGCCGGGACGGGCTTCTTTTGCGGTGTATGCGATGACATCATACGTTTACCCCGTCAGATGTACTGATCCTGCCGCGACATCCGGCCCACGAGTATGTACGAGACGGCAAACAGCGCCGCGATGAACAGGAGGAACCAGCCGTTGCCTGTCTGCGTGGTGGCAATGTAGTCGTACGCCCCGTGCAGCAGCGCCGACAGGACGAGCGAGAGAACGCGGAGGATCCTGGCCTCCTGCTCCTGACCGAACCGTTCGGCGCGCTTTGCCATGCCGTAGAACACGCCCATGAACACGCCGAAGCAGGCGTGGCCGGGAATCGCGGTTACCGCCCGGACGATCGCGGTGTCGAAGCCGTAGGCCATGACGTAGGATATGTTCTCCCACAGCGCGAAGCCGAGTGAGACGAACACGGCGTATACCACGCCGTCATACTGGCAGTTGAACTCGGGCGAGTTCCACGTCCGGTTTTTCAGGAACAGGTACTTGGAGCTTTCCTCCGCGTACGCCACGATGACGAAGTACAGAAGGAACACATAAAGCCCGTAGTTTTCCGTCACCACGGCGTTCAGGACGGCGACGAGGATACGCTCCTCCACCAGCGCCAGCAGCGACGACAGGACGCCGGCGACCACAAGCCGCCATAGAAGGCTTGTGGATTCCTTCTCGAGCCGGTCGGAACGGTAGACCTTCACCATCAGAAAGACGGCGGGCAGCACCGCCGCGAGAATGAGAACAAAGTTGCAGGTCGTAATGGTGGGATCTTGGAAGTAGTACATGGTTTTGCGCCTCCTGTGTTTGGAATGTTGGATGGCTGACGCGATGGATGCTGCGGATAGCCCCGGACGGGGACGACGTCAGCGCCGGCCTCGTCCGGGGCGCGGGTTACGCGGTTTGATTGTCTTTGGCCGGAATCCGCGGCGGGCCGAGGAATTTTGCCATGACCCGGTACAGCGGCCTGTACAGCGCGAGCGTGAAGACGAAGTTGCCGGCGCAGTGCGTGAGATCGTACGGTATGCCGGCGACCCACAGCGCGAACGCCGTCTGCCAGCCGGTCACGGTGAGGTAGAGCACATACATGACCGGGCCGAAAAGCAGCCCCCACACGCCGGCGACGACGGCCCAGATAAGCACCGAGTCGTTCCGCCGAAAGAGCATCGCAACGACGACGAGCAGCGGCCACGCGTAGAGGTAGCTGAACCACCACAGGCTGAAGCCGAACACAAGCCCCTCCAGCAGTACGTAGATCGCGACGCTGTACATCGCCCGCCAGCCGAAGAATACGACGGTCAGGATGATGAGCGGGGTGTTCAGGTTGATGTTCGGAAACGCCGCCAGCGCGGCTTTTGTCGCGAAGATCAGCCCGCCCATCAGGGCCAGCACGCAGATTTCCCGGGCCCGGAGCTTACCAGCCGGTGACGAGGGTGAGCTCATACCGGTCGCCGTCCGCGATCATGAGATCGTCCGCGCCGTACATGGTCATCTCGCCGTCCTGCGTGATGCTCCACCACTGCTGGGCGTCCTCGTCGGCCGTCTCACCGTCCACGGTGAGGATGTAGATGCCGTATTCGCTCTCGGTTCCGTCGATCAGGTTCTCCTGATCGAGCGCTGCGCGCAGCGTCTCCGCGTCGGTCTGGATGACGAACGCGTTTTCGGTGCCGTCGCCGTGGATCACCTCGACCGTGACGGTCTTGCCGCCGACGGTGGGTTCGGGCAGATTCGCCCGGTAGATGAGGAACGCGCCGACGACCAGTACAAGCAAAACGGCCACGGCAATGAGTACATTTCTGGTTTTTTTGGACATTGCGGATACTCTCCTTTCTATGTTTTGGTTTTCACCATCGAAAATCGCACAAAGCAAAAGAGAGTGCCGGCACGGGAAGAAAGCGATTTGCGCACCCTGCGGCATTCGCTGTGTGGGAAACAGGGCGGTTTTGCGTATCTCGTGCCTGCGGTCTGTTTGGCCGGGCTCGCGGCGCTTTGTACGATGCGGCGGCGTGACGCCGCTGCGCGGGCAGGTATTCTGACTGGAGGAGACGGCGGATGCTGTCTCCTGTCACAGTGACGGCCTCGCGTGGGATTTGCACCCACATTTCCCTGTTGACCGCCGAGGGAACACAGTCCCGACGGCGGAACCCGATTCGATTGCTTGCAGTTTTATACTATAGCACAGTTCCAAAGCCGTGGCAATAAGACGGCATAAAAAATAACGGACAGGCTTCGCGGAAGGAGCCTGTCCGTCTTTCAAATGGTTTTGTCCGTTATTCGTACGGTGTTCGGTGTGATTATTCGCTCACGAGGCGGTCGTAGTAGTTGCCCCAGAAGTAGTCGGCGAAGAACGTGCCGTAGGCGGACGAGGGCACGTAGACGCGCAGCCGGGCCGGGACGTTGTCGAACAGGCCGATGCCGGGGATCAGGATGTTCGCGCCGCTGTCGTTGTCGATGTGGATCTCCGTGAGCCGCGGCGCGCCGTCGAAGGCGCTCTGCATGATGCGGACGATGTTCGGCTGGATGTACAGCGCCGTGAGATTGGCGCAGCCCTCGAACGCGTACTGCCCGATCGCGACGACCTTCTGCCCGTCAATGAGCCACGGGATCTCCAGCGCGGACAGCTCTTTGCCCTCGTCGGTGACGCCTGTGATCATGAGGCCCTCGTTGTACGCGTCGTAGAGGAAGTATTCGGCGTCCCGGCTCGAGCCGACGACCTCGGGCGTGGGTACGGGCGTGGGCGTGGGGGCGGCCGTCGTCACAGGTTCAGCCGCCGCGTCCGGCGTCAGAGCCGTATCCGGCGTGAGCATCCCGTCGGGTGTTTCAGGCATCCCGTCGGGGCCGCCGGGGAGAAACTGCCCGGC
>CAJOFW010000205.1 GCA_905234005.1 uncultured Oscillospiraceae bacterium | reverse complement strand
GGCGGCGTCACGCCGCAAAGCTCCGCTGCCCGGAGGAGGATCGCCTTGACGCTACCCTGCATATCGTTCGTGAGGAAACGACTGTCCGTGCGGGGATAGGAGCAGAGCTTCTTTTCATACAGTGCCTGCAAGTAGTCCAGCGTCTGCTGGGCGGTGAAGCCGCATCGCCGGTTGGCCTCGCGCTGGAGAGCGGTCAGGTCGAACAGCGCGGGCGCTTTCTTCACGCGCTCTGTGCGTTCGAGCTTTGTGACCGTGGCGGTCGGGCCGCAGGCGGCGGGAGACGAACCGGTTGACATGACGCAGGACGACATCGGCCCGATCCTGCTGTCCGGTCTGGGCATCCTGCGCTCCGGCGATGCGATCCGCGGGGCGCTGGGCGAGCTGGAGGCATTGCCGGAAACGCCGCGAAGCCTGCTTGGCCGGGCGATGCTCAGGTCCGCGCTGGCCCGTCAGGAGAGCCGGGGCGCGCACACGCGCACGGACTTCCCGGAGCGGGATGACGGGCGTTTCCGCAAAACGACGATAGCGGCGTACCGGGACGGAGAGCTGCGCGTATCGTTCCGGGATATCCCGGAAAGGAGGCCGGCGGATGCGCCTTGAGATTCTGAGACGAAAAAGCCCCTCCGACGCTCCGTATCGGCAGAGCTTTCTTTACGAGCCGGAGGCGGAGGCCGAGACGGTCGCCACGGCGCTGACCCGTCTGAACGAACGAGCCGACCTGCGGGACGCGGACGGGAACCCCGCGCCGCCCATCCGCTGGGAGTGCAGCTGCCTGCAGAAGAAATGCGGCGCCTGCGCCATGGTGATAAACGGAAAACCCGGCCTTGCCTGCGACGCAAGGCTGTCGGCGTACAAAAAGACAATCCGGCTGGAGCCGCTGCGGAAATTCCCGGTGATCGCCGACCTCATCGTGGATCGGAGCGCCCTGTATGAGAATCTTGCCGCCATGAGGCTCTGGTTTACGGAGGACGCGGTCATGCACCAGCGCGCGTCCGAGGTGGGGTACGAGGCGTCCCGCTGCCTGCAGTGCGGCTGCTGTCTGGAGGTGTGTCCCAACTTCGACCCGGACGGCGCGTTTTTCGGTATGGCGGCGGGCGTGCCCGTGACGCGGCTGCTGGCGGAGCTTCCGGCGTCGCAGCGGGAGGAGATATCAAGACTGTACCGGGCGCATGTGTTCGAGGGCTGCGGCAAATCCCTCGCCTGCCGCAGCGTCTGCCCGGCGGGCATCGACATCGACCGCATGCTCGTCAATTCCAACGCCGCGGCGGTGTGGAAGCATTTTTTGAAAAATAAGGAGAAGCCTCATGGAAAAGAAAAGTAAACCGGTTGGCGTGTGCGACATCGTTATGCTGGCGCTGGCGCTGGTATTGTTCATCGGCCTTCTGACCTTTTTGCGGCCCTGCGGCCCGAAGGACGACGGAGGCTGGATGACCTGCCACTGGGCGGGTCAGGCGCTTCGGGGCGTCGCCGGGGCGCTGCTGCTTCTGGCGGTCGTGCGGCTGTTTGTGCGCGGCGGGGTGAAGACGGGTCTGGATATGGGTATGGCGGTACTGGCGGCGCTGGCGATCTGCGTCCCCGGCCGTCTGATCGGCCTGTGCATGATGGACGCCATGCGCTGCCGCGCGGTCATGACGCCCGGCGTCACGGTGCTGTCGATTCTCATGATCGCGGCGGCGGCTGCGGATATGCTTCTGCGAAGGAAAAAGGATATAGCATGAAATTTGAAAGGACTCTGTCGCTCAAAAATCTCAGGCGCAGGCCCGCCCGCACGGCGGCGCTGGCGCTGCTGACGGCCTTTCTGTCGCTGTCGGTCTTTGCCGGGTCGGTCATAGTGTCCAGCCTGCGCAGCGGCCTTTCGAGCTACGGCGACCGTCTGGGCGCGGACATCGTGGCGGTGCCGTATCAGGCGACGACGAAAAAGCAGTTCGAGTCGATCCTCCTGCAGGGCATCCCCGGCACGTTCTATATGGACGGGCAGTATTACGATAAGATCTGCGGCATCGACGGCGTGGAGCTCGCCGCGCCGCAGTTCTACCTCGCCTCCACGAGCGCGGGCTGCTGCTCCGTGCCGGTGCAGATCATCGGCTTCGACCCGGCGCTGGACTTTACCGTGCAGCCGTGGATCCGGGACAGCTACAGCACGGAGCTGGGCGACGGGGACGTCATCATCGGCAGCGATCTCACCCTGCCTGCGGACGGGACGCTCAAATTCTATGATACCGCCTGTCATGTTGTCGCGCAGCTCGACAAGACGGGCACGGGCCTCGACACGGCGGTGTACTGCAATATGAACACCATCAAGACCATGATCGAGAACGCGCAGGCGCTGGGCTTCACGACGTTTGACGGCGTCGATCCGGACAACGCCGTGTCCGCGGTGCTCATCCGCGTGGCGGAGGGATACGACGCGGCGGCGGTAACGGGTGACATCAACGTCCACGTCCGCCATGTGGAGGCGGAGCAGACGACGAATATGCTCTCCGGCATCGCGGGCGGGCTGGCGAACGTCTCCCGCATCGTCGGCGGCCTCACGGTCATGGTATGGCTTCTCGCCATCGTGATCCTCGTGATCGCCTTCGCCATGATCTCCCGGGAGCGGACAAGGGAGTTTGCCATCCTGCGGGTCATGGGCGCGTCGCGTGGCATGGTCTCCCGGCTGCTTTTGACGGAATCCGCCCTCGTGAGTCTTGCGGGCGCTGTTATGGGGCTGATCGCCGGGGCGCTGGTCGTGTTCCCGTTCAGCCGGGCCATCAGCGGCTCGCTGGGCATGCCGTATCTGACGCCCGGCGCGGGCGCGGTCGCCGCTATGGCTGCGGGGAGCCTTCTTCTGGCGGTGCTGGCCGGCTCGCTGACGGCGGCCTTCGCCGCCGGACGCGCCGGAAGGACAGACGCCGGACTCGTTCTGCGGGAGGGAACATGAACCTTTTTCCCGGAAGAAAAAGGTTCCCAAAAAGAACTGTATTCGCACCAGGCGTGTGATCATCGCTGTGTTTTTTTGCCCGGTAACGTAAGGGTAATACTGATTTAGGACTGGTATGTGATGGAACTGAAAGCGATCGGCGTCAGCCGCCGGTACTTCCGGCAGGGCAAGGGGAAAAACTTCTTCTACGCCGTGGAAAAGACGGATTTGACGCTGGCCTCCGGGGTTCTCACGGAGATCACCGGCCGCTCCGGCAGCGGCAAGAGCACGCTGCTCAATATGCTGGCGGGCCTTCTGGAGCCGACGGAGGGACAGGTTTTGCTCGACGGCGCGAATCTGTATGCCATGGACGACCGCGAGCGGTCAAGGCTCCGCAACGCCTCCATCGGCGTCATCCCGCAGGGACAGACGGGCCTGCACAGCCTGACGGTGCTGGAAAACGTAAAGCTTCCGAGCCTTCTGTACG
>CAJOFW010000204.1:5096-5706 GCA_905234005.1 uncultured Oscillospiraceae bacterium | reverse complement strand
ATTCTTTTGAAATCGTTGTAAAAAAGTGCGAGCGTGAAAATATTTTCTTTTTTGAAGAAATTTTCGGCTTGACCGTCTTCGCTCGCTGAAATCGAATTACAAAAATCGTTCAAAGTTTTTCGTAATTCATCTGGAATCAAGGTTGTGTCGAGCGAGCCAAAAGATGAAAGATTTGGAAAAATTGCGTTTTCTGGGGTGCTTGCCGCGACAATAAGCGGGTTTAGGCTTAAAGAGCGAGAAATGCCTTTTACCGATGATACACTTGCGGAAAGTCTGCCTTCTTCAACTTCTTCTGTCCAATTTGTTGCAGTGTAAAGTCGTTCCGCTGTAAATCTTAGAGTGTCCTCTTCTGAAAATGATTCATCAATTTGATTTTCGTTCGCGCATGAAAAAAACAAGACCGCTGAGCAAAAAATCAATGCAAATGAGAAAAAATCGAACTTTTTTTTGCGAAACGAAAAACACATTTAAAAAATTATACCACAAAAATCGGAAAAATAAAAGACTTGTTCAAAAATCTTGTTCAAAAATCCTCCGCGTGATTTATCTTTTTTTCTCAAGGTCGATTAGTTTGGTGAGTGTTTTTCTTGCATAATCCTGTATGTTTTTG
>CAJOFW010000204.1:0-5046 GCA_905234005.1 uncultured Oscillospiraceae bacterium | reverse complement strand
AAATTGCTTTTAAAATCGTCGAATCTGTCGGAGAATTTTTTCCCATCAGAAGTTTTTCGATTGCGGCTAAAATCATTCCTTTTTCGTCATAGCCGATTTTTGCAGCGAAATTTATGACGGAGAGAATCTGATTTCTGTCGATTTCGCTTGAAAGAAGGCGGGCAAACATTACCGAAAATTCCCGTGTCCCTGTTTTTGACATCAGATAAAGAAGATTTTGCGTGTAAAGCGCATTTTCTGAAAAAAACTTGGAACTTTGTTCATGCCAGGGTCATAAATAGGGCGTATCATACGACCATCAAACCAAGAAAAAGAGGTCATGGACATGTCGGAAGGCGAACAGTGGAACCAGGAGCCTGCCGTCGGCGAGGAGCCGGTCGGCCACCGCCGTCTGGTTATCACGCGCCACGGTGTAGAGCTGGGTGTTCTCCCACCAGTACACGAAGCACACGACGATGTCGGCCCCGGCCTCGCGAACAGCGGCGATGTCCGCGTCGACGCGGTCGTAGTCGACCGTCGTCTGATCGGTCATGTAGTCCCTCGTCAGGATGTCCACGCACCAGGAGTTGTCCGCGACCGATACGCCGCCCGTGCCGCAGGTGTAGCTCAGAAACGCGATCTTGACGCCGTGTACGTCGGTCATGTACGCGCCGTGGCTCGCCTGACTGCTGTACGCGCCGGCGGTGTACAGGCCCTCGTTTCGCAGCGTCGTCACGGTCTCCGTGAGGCCGTCGAGGCCGCGGTCGAGGATGTGATCCGTCGCGGCGTTCACGAGCTGGAAGCCGGCGCCGGCCAGCGCCGTCGCGATGGCGTTCGGCATGTGGTAGCCCTCGTCATACGGCCCCGTGGCCGAGACCGTGCCGACGATCGTGCAGGCGGCGTAGTCCGCGCCGGACAGCGCGGGCGTAATGCCCTCCAGCTCGTCGAAGAAGTCGTATTCCCCGTCGCCGTAGGACGCCTCGGTCGAGAGGCCGGGCTGGCCTACGATGTCGCCGGCGACGACGAGCGTGACCGTCTCCGTGATGCGGTTGGGCGTGGGCGTCGGCTCCGGCGTAGCCGTCGGCTCCGGCGTGGGCGTTACCGCCGCCGCTGCAGCCTCGGCCTCCAGCGTCTCACGCTGCTCCGTGTTCGCCCGGAAGTTCAGAAAGATCATGATCCCGAGCGCCACGACGAGAAACACCATCAGGACATACCCGAACCCCGTGGAAAAGCCTTCCCTCTTCATAACGCACCTCCCATACCAATCCGCGACGAAAAGCATTCCTTCGCCGCCGGGCGCAAAGCCCCGACAATACTGCTTTTACGATGCGAATGAATCGTTCTTTTGATACAGCTCTTTAGATGGTCTTTTGATACAGCTCTTTGATACTGTTTTCAGGAAAAGGTATCAGTCCCGCAGCTCGAGAACAGCCCGGGCCAGATAGTCGAGGCTGTCCGTCTCGTAGTCGCCGAGCCGGCCCTCGCTTGCCAGACGGCGCAGCGCGGGGTCATACCGCAGCGTCGCGACGACCGGTATCGTCTCGCACGACGACGCGACGGCAAGGCCGTCGTCCGCCGCGAGGTTCTCCACGATGCCCATCACGGGCACGCGGAGCATATCGGCGAGATTGATTGCCCGGCGCAGCGGCCCGGAGCCTGTCTCGCCCGGCTCCGCGACGGCGAGGGCGTAGTCCAGCGGCATGGTCGTGTAGTATTCCAGCGGGATATCGCCCGCGCCGGACGGCATGTCGATGATGAGCACGTCAAGACCCTCGGGCCAGTGCGTGTCCTTCAGGAGCCACACGGCGAGCTTCGCCATGTCCTTGCCGGGCCAGAGCACCGGCTCCGCCGCGTCCTCCGTGATGATGCCCATGCTCACGACGCCGATGCCCGCGTCGGACGGCACCGGCGCAAGCTCCGGCATATCGCCGAGCACCGGCTCACGCATACCGAGCAGCGCCGGGATCGTCGCCCCGGCGATGTCCGCGTCCAGGATCGCGGCGGTCGCTCCCTGGCGCTGTATCGCCTTCGCGAGCAGGACGGATACGACGCTCTTGCCCGTGCCGCCCTTGCCGCCCGTGACGACGAGCACGACCTTCGCCGGCTTCGCGACGCGGGAATTGCACTCCGCCGTACAGGTCGAGCAGTCGTGCTCGCACGCCTGAAGCTGCTCAAGATACGCCTGCTGCTCCTCCGGCGTCATCTGCTTGATTCTTTCGAGTTCGTCCATAGTATTCGGTTCTCCTGTCAAAGGGAATGGTTCGCCCGTTATGGCGTCACAGCGCCGCGAAGCGCATGAGGATGGCGCAGACCTCGGCGCGGGTGGCGCTGCCGCCCGGACGCAGGATGCCGCCGCCGTAGCCCGTGATGACGCCGTTCTCCACGGCCCAGGCCATCGCGGCGCGGGCGTAGCTCTGCACCTTCGCCGCGTCGGTGAACGCCGAGAGATCGCCGTCCGTTTCGGGACTGCCCGCCATGCGGTAGAGGATGGATACAAGCTCCTCCCGGGTGATGTCCTGCTCGGGCTTGAACGACGTTTTCGAGTAGCCCGATACGACGCCCTTCTCACTGGCCCAGTTGATCGCGTCCCGGTAATAGCTCTGCGTCAGGTCGGTGAAGCCCGCCGCTTCGCTCCACGCGGGGCTGCCCTCCATGCGGTAGAGCATCGTGACGACCTGACCGCGTGTGGCCGTATCGTTCGGGCAGAAGGCGTCCGCCGTCATGCCGTTCACGATCTGCGCGTAATACGCCGTCATCACGGCGTCGTAGTACCAGTCGCCGGGCCGCACGTCCGCGAACACGGCGTCGTCGACCGTCTCGCCCTGCGACCCGGTCGTGACAGCCGTGCCCGCCGGCATGAACCAGAAGTTCAGATCGACCGCGCCCGATATGCCGTCCACAATGCCGGAATCCGAGCACTGCCAGTATTCGTAGCTCCGCGCCGTATAGCTCGTCTTCGCCGTGTAGTTCGCGAGCCACAGCCGCCCCAGCTCGTTCGGGTAGAGGTCGTTCGCCAGGTTCGACGGGTTCGCGTACACCATGCTCTCGTAGCCCGCCCGCTCCACGGCGGCGCAGAACGCGAGGCACATATCCGTGACCGCCCGCTTCGACAGCTTCGCGTTCGTGAAGCGTCCGCCCGTGTAGTGCTCAAGGTCGAACACGAGCGGCAGGTCGATCTGATAGCCCTTCACAAGCTCCAGCAGGTATTCCGCCTCCTCGACGGCCTCCGCCGTCGTGATCGCCTGCGAGAAGATATACACGCCGACCTGCAGGCCCGCCGCCTTCGCGCCGGATATGTAGGAGCGGAACCGGCTGTCCGTGTTCAGTGTGCCCGTGCCCGTGCTGCGGTATGCCGCACGGATGAACACAAAGTCCACGCCCGACGCCGCGACGCTTGTCCAGTTGATCGCGCCCTGCCAGTTGGACACGTCGATGCCGCGCTTGAGCGTCTCGCCGCTCGTCCCACGTCTTCGTGGCGGACGCGCCGTCGACGGCGGGAACCTCCGGATCCGCGTCCGCAGGGTCGGCGGCGGGGCGCTCATCATACGGCTCCGCCGGCGGGGGCTCCTCCTCCGCCTCGGTCAGACCGGACGGCGATACGTCGAATACCGCGTCCCCGCCGGCGGCGGTATCCTCGATCACAACAGCGCCGGCGTCCTCGATGACGGACGCCTCCTCGATGACGAACGCGTCCTCGATCTCCGCCGCGAACGCCCCGGACGGCATCGCGCCGAGCAGCAGCGCGGCGCACAGTATACAGATGAACGGTTTGATGCGCATGGTTCTCCTTTGCTCCGGCCGGGCAGTACGGCGTCATGAAGCCGCCGCGACACCCGATAAGTCTCCATTGGTAACAAAAGTTACAAGGATTCTACCACACTTCCGCCCACAATACAATAGATTTTCGGCGAAAACTGTGCGCAATCCGGGATTTTTTGCATCAAAACCGTCAATTATCCCCACTTTGCCGCCGCCCTGCCCCGCGCAGCAGGCAGAATCCGAGCAGCGCCGCGAAGACCGCGATCGCCGCCGCGCCGCCCTCCAGCCCGAAGCCCGTGCTGTAAAACGGCCCGTCCGCCGCGGCGGTCATCCGAAACAGCGACGACGGGGCCGCGACGCCCGAATTGGGCAGGCCGAAAAGAAAGCTCTGCGTATAGTTCCACGCCGTGTGCATGCCGCAGACGAGCCACAGGCTCCGGTACTCGCACGAGGCGGCGCACATCGCAAGGCCCCACAGGAGAAGAAGCAGCACCCCGGCGACCGTCACGCCCGGATTTAACGCGTGCAGCGCCGCGAACCGCTTACAGCCGCCGCCCGCCGCGTCCCGTATCGCTCACGCAGCGCCGCGAAGGCATAGCCGCGAAAGACAAGCTCCTCCGTCCCAGCCTGCGCGCCTGTCAGCGCCAGCGCCGCGAGCAGATACGGCGCGTCAAAGCCGCCGTACACGATCAAAAGCTCCCCGTGCAGCACCGCCGCGCCGACGCAGAAAAGATTCATGCAAAGCCCGGCGAGAAGCCCCGCAAGGAGCATCCGGGCCGTGTTGCCCGCAAGACCGCCCCGGACGGCGCAGCCGAAGCCGCGAAGGATTTCCGGCTCGGCGTACCGCGTGTACGCCAGCAGCGCCGCCAGCGTCAGCGCATACGGCGCGTACCGCGTCAGCAGGAAAAACCAGCCGTCCGGCAGCGCCGCGCCGCGCAGGAGAACAGAGAGAAGCAGATACGCCGCCGGTGTTATGACCGTCATCAGAACCAAAACGACCGCCGATACGACGAGAAAATGATGTCCGGGCCTTCTGTCCATGCGCTCACCTGCCAATCCGCGATTTCCGGCGCCCGCCGGGACGCCGTATCATGCCGGGATGCTGTATCACTCCGGGATACCATATTATATACCACGATCGGCACAAAAGGCAAACCGGCGTCATTTTGCCAGAATTGATATCATTTCGTAAAATATACTTGACATTATGCGTGTGACATGGTATATTTGTCCCATCAGAGAACTATATGACGGGAGGCTGCGACCATGTCGATTGATATCATCCTCATCCTGCTGCTGACCGTGGTG
>CAJOFW010000203.1:3592-4748 GCA_905234005.1 uncultured Oscillospiraceae bacterium | reverse complement strand
GGTCGCGGGCAGGGCGAGGCCGCATTCGACCCCGTCACGGCAAAGGGCGTGGATCAGCGAGGCAAGCAGGCTGATGCCGTCCTCGGCGTCGTCGAGCGATTTCGCGTCGAGGATGAAGAGGACGGAGAGCGGCGTGACCGTGTCGAACTGCCGCACCATCAGCTCGTCGGTTCTCGCGGCGGTGCGCCAGTCGATGCGCTTCCACGGGTCGCCGGGCTGGTAGGCCCGTTCGCCGCGCAGGACGCTCGGATCCTCCGACCACCCGGCGCGGCCGGCCGCCCCCGTCCAGACGTGGCGCAGAAACGGCCACGTCTGCACCGGCACAAGCCGGGGCCACACGACGAGCACCCGCCCGCCGAGACCGGACGCCGTGCCCGTCGCCTGCGTCAGCCCGAAGCCGTCCCCGGCCCGGAGCGTGACGTCGGCGGGACGGTACACGCCCCGGCGCTCGCCCGTCCAGCGCGTGTCCCACTCGAGGGTCGAATAGCCCATGAGAAACGACAGCCGCCGGAAATACTCCCGGTCGCGGCCCATGTGCGCGGCCTCCTCCTCGGTATAGGCGCGCAGGCGAAAGCTTCCGTCGGGGCGGAGGCTGTCCCGGACGGGCACGTCCTGGCACAGCTCGAGCCATACGAGCGGCAGGGCCTTGTTGTTGCGAATTGTGTAGCGCACGGACACGCTCTGGCCGACGGACAGCGTCTCCCGTTCCGGCGTGACCGTGGCCTGCACCCCGGCGAGGGCGCGCAGCCCCCACAGGCGGCTCACAAGCCCGGTCACCGACACGGCGGTCAGCAGCACGCCGAGGCCGTGCACGCCGATCCGGAACGCGAGCACCGCCCCGAGCGCGGCGCACACGATGACGCCCCACGATACGAGCAGCGCCGACTCGAAGCCGACGGCGCGTTTACCGTCCATCGTTCCGCTCAAACAGCGCCTCCCGGGCCGGGGGCACCGGCAGCGCCGCGAGAAGCCCGGCGAGGATATCCGCCGCCGTCCGCCCGGCGATCGCGGCGTCGGCGCTCAGAACGAAGCGGTGGCACAGCACCGGCTCGGCCAGCTCCTGCACGTCGTCCGGCGTGACGAACGCCCGGCCCGACACGGCGGCCAGCGCCTTCGACGCCCGGTAGAGGGCGCGTGTGGCGCGGGGACTCGCGCC
>CAJOFW010000203.1:0-3468 GCA_905234005.1 uncultured Oscillospiraceae bacterium | reverse complement strand
ATCGCCTCGAACGGGATGTCGTCGCCGACGAGACGCAGCATCGTCAGCTCCTCGCCCGGCGTGGGGTAGCCCATCGACAGGCACATGAGGAAGCGGTCCATCTGCGCCGCCGGGAGGCGGAACGTGGACTCCGTCTCGACCGGGTTCTGCGTCGCGAGCACGAAAAACGGCGCGGGCAGGCGCTCGGTCTCGCCGTCGAGCGTGACCTGCCGCTCCTCCATCGCCTCGAGCAGGGCCGACTGCGTGCGGGGGATGGCGCGGTTTAATTCGTCCGCCAGCAGAAGATTCGTCACGACCGGCCCCTGCAGGCGGCGGAATTCGCCGGTGCGGCGGTCGAAGACGTTCATGCCCGTCACGTCGGACGGGAGCAGATCGGGCGTGAACTGCACACGCTTCGACTCGCACCCGAGGGCGGCGGCGAGGCACTTCACAAGCGTCGTCTTGCCGACGCCGGGCAGGTCCTCGAGGAGGATATGTCCCTCCGCGAGCAGGGCGGCGGTGATGAGGCGGAGCTTCGCCGCCTTTCCGACGATCACACGGGACACCTCCCGCGTCAGGCTCTGTTCAAGCTCCAGGGCGTTTTTGACCATGGCAAATCCCATCCTGTATCCGTTGATATTTGTCTGTTATTTTATCACACCCGGCGGCCATTGACAACGGGGAAAGAATCGTGTACCATGTTCGGCAGACACGGAAGGGGGCGTTTCCATGGACGAAGCGGCGCGGGAAAAGGGCACGCTGTATATCGTCGCGACGCCGATCGGCAACGCGAGGGATATGTCGGCGCGGGGCATACAGATCCTGACGGACGCGGACGTCATCGCGGCGGAGGACACGCGCCGGAGCATGGTGCTTCTAAACAAGCTGGGTATCCGCAATAAGCTCATATCCAACCACAAATTCAACGAGCACGGCAAGGCGCGGTATTTCATATCGGAGCTTCTCGCCGGCAAAAGCGTCGCCGTCATCACCGACGCGGGCACGCCGTGCATATCCGACCCCGGGTGCGAGCTGATACGCGCCGCCGTCGAGGCGGACATCCCGGTCGTCGGCATCCCCGGGGCCTGCGCCGCTGTGACGGCGCTTTCGATATCGGGGTTCGATCTCACCACGTTTCTGTTCTGCGGCTTCTTCCCCCGGGAGGCGGCGGACAGGCGGCGCGTCCTCGAAAAAATACGCGAGGGCGCGGCGCGGACGTTCGTCTTCTACGAGTCGCCGAAGCGCATCATGGACATGGTGGAATTTCTGATCGCCGAGAACGTGAGGGCGCGGCTGTGCGTGTGCAACGACCTCACGAAGCTGCACGAGATGACGTTCCGGGGCTATCCCGCCGAGGTGCGCGACGCCCTGCTGAACAAGGGCGCGTACGACAAGGGCGAGTTCTGCGTCGTGCTGGAGCCGGACGAGGACTACCTCTTCCGCAAACGCGAGCACGTCGTATCGCCCGAGGCGATGCTGGTCGACAAGATGATCGCCGCGGACTGCCGCGCAAAGGACGCCATCCGCCTCGTCCTCGCCGACGAGAACAACTCCTACAGCAAAAACGAGCTGTACGCGGCCAGCCTGCGCCTGAAGGAGCTGTTCGCCTGATACTTTTTCCCCAAAGAAAAAGTATCAAAAAGAACTTTGTATTCGCCTCAAAACGGCAGCATTTCCAAAGCTTTGCGCCCGGTAACGAAACGAAGTATTTAATCGGAGAACAGTATAAGACACGCACCGCGTAAACAGGGGCGTATTGCCATATGTCTGCGGCGCGGCCTGCGGAGGGGAGCATGAGGGTACAGGAGAAGGAATACCTGCTGGACGCGGCGGGGGTGGACGCGGTATCGGAGGCGATATTCCGCAGTCTCGAAAGCGCCGGGGCCGGACGGGAGAACGCCCTGCGGCTGCGGCTGACGGCGGAGGAGCTGCTGCTGCGGCTGTACGGGCACGCGGCGGAGCCTGTGACGATCCGGCTCCGCGTCGGAAAGCGGCTCGGACAGCCGTTTATCCGGCTGCGCTGGCGCGGCGACGGCTTCGACCCGACCGCGGCGGAGGAGGACGGCCTCGCCGAATACGGCGGGCAGCTTCTCGCGGCGCTGGGGCTTGCCCCCTCGTGGAGCTGGCGCGGCGGCGTGAACGAGATCACGCTCCGCGTACCGGCGGCGGATCACCGGTCGGAGCTGATGATCGCGGGCGCGTTCGTCCTCGCGGTATGCTGCGGCGCGGCGGGGAGCCTGCTCCCGGCGTCCGTCACCGCCGCCGTCGCGGACTATGTCCTCACACCGGCGGCGGAAATCTTCACGCGGCTGCTCGGCTCCGTCATCGGCCTGCTCGTGTTCCTCTCCGTGGCGAGCGGCATCTGCGGCGTCGGGAGCGTGTCGGATTTTTCAAAGCTCGGGCGGGTGATGGCGTCCCGGTCGCTGGGTCTGACCTTCCTTGCGAGCGCGCTGATCATCGCCGCGATGTTCCTGCCGTTTCATGTGCCGTTCGGCGGCGGCGGCGCGGGCGGGGGGCAGATACGGGAGCTTGAAAGACTGCTTGTGGAGATCGTCCCGGAAAACCCCGTGCAGCCGTTTCTCGACGGCAACACGCTGCAGATCATCTTCCTCGCCGTCTGCGCCGGCGTGATCCTGCTCGTCACGGGCGGACGCAGCGAGCACGTCCGGGCGTTCCTGCTCGATTTCAACACCGTCATCATGCAGGCGATCGAGCTGATCTGCCGGCTGCTGCCGGTCTACATCTTCACCTCGCTGACGCTGCAGATCTGGGAAAACGGCCTTGCCGGCATGCTGGCCCTGTGGAAGCCGGTCGCCGTGTGCGCGGCCGTCTGCGCGGCGGTCTGCGCGGTGAAGCTCGTCACGGCCTGCGTGAGGCTGAAGGCGCCCGCGGGACTTTTAGCGGGGAAGATCCTGCCGGCGTCGCTGGTGGCGCTTGTCACGGCGTCCTCCTCCGCGGCCTTCACGGCGTGCGGCCGCGCCGGGGAGGGCGAGCTGGGCGTCGACCCGAAGCTGACCCGCATCGGCATCCCCGTCGGGAACGTGCTGTACCAGTCCGGCTATGTCGCGCTGTTCATCGTGTCCGCGTTTTTCTGCGTGGAGCGCTACGGCGTGCCGGTGGACGCCGCGTGGCTGCTGACGGCGTGGATCGTGTGCACGCTCCTGTCCATCGCCTCGCCGCCCGTCTCGGGCGGGGCGCTGGCCGCGATGAGCGTCGTCCTGTCGCAGCTCGGCATCCCGATGGAGGCGCTGTCGATGGTGCTGACCGTCAACGTGCTGCTGGACTTTATATGCACGGGCTGCAAAATCTGGACGCTGCAGCTCGAGCTTGCGCTCGAGGCGGACAAGCTCGGCCTCCTCGACCGCGAAATCCTCCTGCGGCGATGAATATTTTATACTGTTCTCAAATTAAAAGCTCCGTTTCGTTACCGGGCGCAAAGCCTTGGAATTGCAGCCTTTTCGAGCGAATATAAAGTTCTTTTTGATACTT
>CAJOFW010000202.1 GCA_905234005.1 uncultured Oscillospiraceae bacterium | reverse complement strand
GCGAGTATGGACAACGCTGTGCGGGCGGCGGCTTTGCGCGCTCCCGCCGACGACTCGGAAAGAGAGGGAGGGTATTATATGTGCGGTATCGTGGGATTTGTCGGAGCGGAGGACGCCGCTCCCATTCTGCTTGACAGTCTGGAACGCCTCGAGTACCGGGGCTACGACTCGGCCGGCATCGCCGTCGTGGATCGTGAGAGCGGTCTGCAGGTCGAAAAATGCAAGGGCTATGTGTCCGAGCTGCGCGGCAGGCTGACGCAGCGCGCCCCCATGACGGGCTGCGCCGGCATCGGCCACACGCGCTGGGCCACCCACGGCGAGCCGAACGATATAAACTCCCATCCCCATGTCAGCCAGAACGGAAGGGTCGCGATCGTCCACAACGGCATCATCGAAAATTACATCCATATAAAAGAATTTCTTCTGTCGCGGGGCGTCACGTTCGCCTCCGATACCGATACGGAGGTCGTCGCGCAGCTTCTTGAATACTTCTTCAACGACTGCGACGACATCATGGACGCGGTCTATCAGGTGCTCGACCGCCTCGAGGGGGCCTACGCCCTCGGCATCCTCTGCGCCGATACGCCGGATCGGATCATCGCCGCCCGCAAGGACGCGCCGCTTCTCATCGGCTACGGCGAGGGGTGCAGCTTCATCGCGTCGGACGTGACGGCGGTCATCGCGCACACGCGCACCGTATCGTACATGGAGGACGGCGAGGTGGCCGTCCTGACCCGGGGCCGCGTCGAGGTCTTTGACGAATACCGCCGCCCGGTCGAAAAGACGAGCCACTACGTCGACTGGGACGTATCCGCCGCCGAAAAGGGCGGCTACGCCCACTTCATGCTCAAGGAGATCCACGAGCAGCCGCAGGCCGTCCGCAGCACGATCTCCCCGTATCTGCGCGACGGGAAAATCCGGTTTGACGGTCTTTCCGTCAGCACGGACTATATAAACGGACTCAGGGACATCCACATCATCGCGTGCGGCTCCTCCTACCACGTCGGCATGATCGGCAAGTACAACCTCGAACGGCTTGTCCGCGTCCCGGTCAGCGTGAGCCTCGCGTCGGAATTTCAATACAGCGACCCGCTCGTCGGCAGGGACTCCCTGATCATCGCGATCAGCCAGTCCGGCGAGACGCTCGATACGATCACCGCCGTCAAAACGGTGCGGTCAAGGGGGGCGCACGTACTCTCGATCGTAAACGTCGTGGGCAGCTCGCTGGCCCGCATATCGGACGACGTGCTCTATACCCGCGCCGGGCCGGAGATCGCCGTCGCGACGACGAAGGCGTACAGCACCCAGCTCGTGATGCTGAATATGCTGGGACTGTATTTCGCGGAGCAGCGCGGCTCCGTCGCGCCCGACGAGTACGCCGCCATCGTCACGGCGCTCGAGGCGCTGCCCGCCCAGATGCAGCAGGTGCTGGACGACACGGACGAGTACCAATACCTCGCGTCTCAATACTTCAACCGCGAACGCGTCTTCTACATCGGCCGGAACCTTGACTACGCCCTCGGCCTCGAGGGCTCGCTGAAGCTCAAGGAGATATCCTACATCCATTCGGAATCCTACGCCGCCGGCGAGCTGAAGCACGGCACGATCTCCCTCATCGAAGACGGCACGCTCGTGATCGCGCTCGCGACCTACGCCCCGCTGTTTGAAAAGGCTCTCGCGAACGTCAGGGAGGTGCAGGCCCGGGGCGCCGACGTTCTTGCGCTGACGACGGCAGACCGCGCCGGAGCGCTGCTCGAGAACGTACATAACCTCATGACCGTCCCGGACACCCACCTCATCCTCCAGCCCAACCTCGGCGTGATCCCGCTTCAGCTTCTGGCCTACTACATCGCCCTGCAGCGCGGCTGCGATATCGACAAGCCCCGAAACCTCGCAAAATCTGTCACTGTGGAGTAATATCATGAACAAGCCCGTCTACGAAAACCCCCTGTGCGCCCGGTACGCCTCGCGTCAGATGCAGCGCATCTTCTCCCCCGATTTCAAGTTCTCCACCTGGCGTCGGCTCTGGATCGCGCTGGCGGAGTCGGAGCAGGCGCTGGGCCTGCCCATCACCGACGAACAGATCGCCGAAATGCGCGCGCACATCGACGACATCGACTACGAGAAGGCGGCGCAGTACGAGAGCCGTCTGCGCCACGACGTCATGGCGCACATCCACACCTACGGCGACGTCTGCCCGACGGCCCGGCCGATCATCCACCTCGGCGCGACGAGCTGCTACGTCGGCGACAACACCGACATCATCCAGCTCCGGGAGGCAATGACGCGCATCCGCGTCCAGCTCGTGAACGTGATCGCGGCGCTATCGGATTTCGCCCGCGAAAACCGCGATATTCCCACGCTGGCGTACACCCATTTCCAGGCCGCCCAGCCGACGACCGTGGGCAAACGCGCCTGCCTGTGGCTGCAGGATTTCGTCATGGATCTCGACCGGCTCGAGTATGAGCTGGGGCGCCTGCGTCTTCTCGGCTGCAAGGGCACGACCGGCACCGGCGCGAGCTTCCTCGAGCTGTTCGGCGGCGACGCGGAGAAGGTCTACGCGCTCGAGGGCATGATCGCGGAGAAGATGGGCTTTTCCGCCTGTATGCCCGTCTCGGGCCAGACGTATTCGCGCAAGATCGACGCCTATGTCCTGAACGTGCTGTCCGACATCGCGCAGAGCTGCCACAAGACGGCCACCGACATCCGGCTTCTCGCCCACATGAAGGAGTTCGACGAGCCGTTCGAGACCGAACAGGTCGGCTCCTCCGCGATGGCGTACAAGAAAAACCCGATGCGCTCGGAGCGTGTCTGCTCGCTGTCGCGCTACGTCATCAACGTCGCGAAGAATACCGCCGACACCGCCGCCGTCCAGTGGCTCGAGCGCACGCTGGACGACTCCGCGAACCGCCGCATCACGCTGCCCGAGGCGTTTTTGGCCCTCGACGGCGCGCTCACGCTCGTCATCAACGTCATCCGCGGCGGCCGCGTATACCCGAAGGTCATGGAGAAGCACTTAAACGAGGAGCTGCCCTTCATGGCGACGGAGAACATCCTCATGCACGCCGTCACCCTGGGCGGCGACCGGCAGGAGCTGCACGAGGCCATCCGCCGCCACTCCCAGGCGGCCGCCGCCGTCGTGAAGCTCGAGGGCGGGCAGAACGATCTGCTCGACCGCCTGCTGGCAGACCCCCAGTTCCACCTGACCGAACAGGATCTCGAAAACGTCCTCGACGTGCGCAAATTCGTCGGCCTCGCCCCCGAACAGACCGACCGCTTCCTCGCCGCATACGTCGACCCGATCCTCAAAAAATACCAATCCGACCTCGGCATCGAGGCCAACACAAACGTATAAAAAATCCCAAGCGGCAAGCGAAGCGACGCCGCAACCCCGACGCCGCAACCCCAAGCGGCAAGCGAAGCGACGCCGCACCGCGCCGCACCCATACGTATAAATTTGGTACCGGCGAGGGATTTTTTCGTGCGTCTAAGTCGAGCGAGGGAAGGCGTACAAAGGTACGCCGACCGAGCGAGACGACGACGCACGGAAAAAGACCCGCCGCGCAGAAAAAGGAGTAGAAGCATGATAACTGCTGTTGTTGGCATTAATTGGGGTGATGAGGGCAAGGGCCGCATGGTCGATCTGCTCGCGGAGCAGTATGACATCGTGGCGCGGTATCAGGGCGGCAACAACGCCGGCCATACCGTCGTGAACGAGCGCGGCAAATTCATACTGAACCTGCTGCCCTCCGGCATACTGCGCCCGGAATGCGTGAACGTCATGGGCCCGGGCATGGTCATCGACATCGCCCACCTCGACAAGGAGCTTACGTCGCTCAGGGCGCAGGGCGTCGACGTCGGCGCCGGGAATCTCAAAATCAGCGACCGGGCGACGATCTGTATGCCGTATCACCCGCTGCTCGACGGCCTCGAGGAGGATCGGATGGGCGCGAAGAAGCAGGGCTCGACCCGGCGCGGCATCGGCCCCGTGTACTCGGACAAGTATATGCGCAAATCCGTCCGCGTCGGCGATCTGCTCTTCCGGGACGTGCTGCGCGACCGGCTCGCGGACATCGTGGAGTGGAAGAACCTGACCGTCGAAAAGGGCTACGGCCATGAGCCGCTCAGCGTCGACGCGATGTACGACTGGCTCATGCGGTACGGCGACCCGATCATGGAGAACATCTGCGATACGAATCTTCTGCTGACCGACGCCGCCGACAGCGGCCGCTCGATCCTGCTCGAGGCCCAGCTCGGCGCTCTGCGCGATCTCGACTTCGGCATCTTCCCGTACACGTCCTCGTCCTGCACGCTCGCGGCGTACGCCCCGCTCGGCGCCGGCATCCCGGCGAAGCGGCTCGATAACGTCGTCGGCATCATGAAGGCGTATTCCTCCGCCGTCGGCGGCGGGCCGTTCGTGTGCGAGTTCTCGGGCAGACAGGCCGACGAGCTGCGCGAGGCCGGCGGCGAGTACGGCGCGGCCACGGGACGGCCACGCCGCGTGGGCGGATTCGACGTCGTCGCCTCCCGGTACGGCGTGCGGCTGCAGGGCGCGACGGAGCTTGCGGTCACAAAGCTCGACGTGCTCTCCGGCATGGAGGAGATCCCCGTCTGCGCCGCCTACGAGCTGGACGGCAAACGCGTGGACGAGTTCCCGCTGGAGCCGGCGCTCGAGCGCTGCAAACCGATCTACGAGAGCATGCCCGGCTTTACCGGCGACATCACCGGCTGCCGGAAATTCGCCGATCTGCCGAAGCAGGCGCAGGATTACGTCCGCTTCATGGAGGACGCCGTGTCCTGCCACATCCGCTATATCTCCGTCGGCCCCGACCGCGAGCAGTATATCGACATGGGCTGACGCCTGACGCGCGGTCGGCCCGGGAGCGGGAACGCCGGGACATCTCCAAGCTGAAACTGTCCCCCAGAAGCGCGGGAGAGATTATCAGAGGGAATTTGACGACCGCGTCGCGTTCATCCGTGAGACGGTCGCGGCGTCGGGCGCGAGGGGGATCGTGTTCGGCAACTCCGGCGGCAAGGATTCCGCCCTCGTCGGCATCCTGTGCAAGGCCGCGTGCGACGACACGGTCGGCATCATCATGCCCTGCGCGTCAAAGCGGAATTTCGGCGTCGACCTCGACGACGGAAACGAGCTGGCCGCGCAGTACGGCATCGAGACGCGCACGGTCGATCTGACGCCCGTCCGGGAGGCGGCGGAGAGGGCCATTTCCGGCGTCACGGACATCACGCCGGCCTCGCTCGCGAACATCGCGCCGCGCCTGCGCATGACGACGCTCTACACCGTCGCGGGCAGCGAAAACCGGCTCGTCGCCGGCACCGGCAACCGCAGCGAGGCGTATATGGGCTACTTCACGAAGTGGGGCGACGGCGCGTATGATATAAACCCGATCGCCGATCTCACCGTGACCGAGATCTACGAGTTTCTGGCGTTTCTGAACGCGCCGATGTCGATCCGCACGAAGGCCCCGTCCGCCGGTCTGTTCGAGGGGCAGACGGACGAGCAGGAGATGGGCGTCACCTACGCCGCCATCGACAAATACATCCTGACCGGCGAGGCGACGGACGCCGACCGCGCCGTCATCGAGCGCTTCCACGCCCGCAGCGAACACAAACGCCGCCCCGCCGCGACGTACACGGAGAGGGAGGCGTCCGGGAGAGCGGAACCATGAGAGAGTATACCGCAAGGCAGCTCGGGGACGCGGTGGCGCGGCTGTATGTCGACGCCTGCCTGCACCTGCCGGAGCACGTAAAGCAGAAGCTCTACGCGTTCGGCAACCCCTACATCATCGAAAACTTTGAGAAGAACGGCATCATCCCGCTCTGCCAGGACACCGGCATGGCCGTCGTGTACCTGAAGGTCGGCCAGGACGCGCACATCACCGGCGACATCCCCGCCGCCATCGACGACGGCGTCCGCCGCGCCGTGCGTGACGGGTATCTGCGCTCGTCGATCGTGTCCGACCCCATCCGCCGCGTGAACACCGGCGACAACACGCCCGCCTGCGTCTATTACGACCTCGTCCCCGGCGACACGGTGGAGGTCACCGTCGCGCCGCGGGGCTTCGGCTGCGAGAACAAGGCACGCGTCCGACGGCGTCCGGGCGTTCGTGCTCGAGACGGCGCGTATGGCCGTGCCCGACGCCTGCCCGCCGGTCATGATCGGCGTCGGCGTGGGCGGCAACTTCGACCGCGCCGCGCTGCTGTCGAAGAAGGCCGTGCTGCGGCCGACGCCGAACGACGACCCGTTCTACGCCGCCCTCGAACAGGAGCTGTACGAGGCGACGAAAAAATTCTCCATCGGCGTGAACATCATCGCCGCGCCGACACACATCGCGGGCCTGCCCTGCGCCGTCTCCATCGGCTGCCACAGCCTGCGCGTCGCAAGCGAGGTGCTGTCATGACCCACCACATCCATACCCCGCTGACGGCGGACGCCGTGCGGACGCTTCACGCCGGCGACGAGGTTCGCATCACCGGCGTCATCTATACCGCCCGGGACGCGGCGCACAAGCGACTGTATGAGCTTCTTGAAAACGGCGAGCCGCTGCCGGTCGATCTCAAAAATCAGATCGTCTACTACACCGGCCCGGCCCC
This sequence comes from uncultured Oscillospiraceae bacterium, assembly GCA_905234005.1. Taxonomy (GTDB): domain Bacteria; phylum Bacillota; class Clostridia; order Oscillospirales; family Oscillospiraceae; genus CAJOIG01. The sequence continues at coordinate 569 of CAJOFW010000202.1, read as the reverse complement.
GACGCCGCCCGGACGCGCCATCGGCTCGTGCGGCCCGACGACGTCCTACCGCATGGATCGCTATACCCCGGCGCTGCTGAAGCTCGGTCTGCGCGGCATGATCGGCAAGGGCCGCCGGGCGCAGCCGGTCATCGACGCGATCGTCGAGAACACCGCCGTGTACTTCTCCGCCGAGGGCGGCTGCGGGGCGCTGCTCGCAAACTACGTCAAAGCCTGCGAGGTCGTCGCCTTCCCCGACCTCGGCACCGAGGCCATCCACCGGCTCGAGGTGGAGGATTTCCCCGTCAGCGTCTTCTGCGACTGCGAGGGGAACATCTACTCGCCGTATCTGTAATCGCAACTGTTCGGCACCCGTTGGGCGCCGAACAGGGTTACTCGCGCTTATCGCACCCGGCTTTGCGCCCGGTAACGAAACAAAGCTTTTATTAATGCGGCAATTAAATATTCGCAAAGGAAGCCGCATGAATAAAATTTGATTCAAAGCCGTCTTGCTCGCCGCAGATGCGGCAACCGCAAGACATGGCATTTATTACTCCGGCAACACCGACATGGTGCATTATTTGCGGTTA
>CAJOFW010000201.1 GCA_905234005.1 uncultured Oscillospiraceae bacterium | reverse complement strand
CGGCCTGTACAACCTCCCGGCGCTCACGTTCGGGGAGTCGGACGATCCCACGCCCTTCGTGGCCGTCCACTACGGCGACTGGCCCACGCCCGAGACGCTCTTCGTGAACACCCCGGCATCGTGATTGGACATTTCTGTCAGATCTGTTTTTTCGTGGCAATTATACCTTGCATTTTGTCGGGAAGAGGTGTAGAATTCAAAACGGGTTTATATGTGAACAGACAGTTTCTTTTGCGCTTTATTACGATAAATTAAAACATGGGTATTTTTGATAAAAAGGAAGCGCCGAAGGCCACCGGGGTCAAGCGGCAGCAGCGGCTGGGCGATATCCTCGTCGCGGCCGGCAAGGCCACGGAGGAGGATATCGAGCGCGGACTTGCGCTGCAAAAAGGCTCCGGCCAGCGTCTCGGCACCGTTCTCATCGAGAACAACATCATCACCGAGAACGACCTGATCGAGGCGCTGCAGATGCAGCTCGGCATCGAGTTCGTCGACCTCACGAAGGTGACGATCCCGATCGAGCTTGCGCAGACGCTGCCGAAGAACATCGCGAAGAAGTATCAGGTCATTCCCGTCCGGCTGATGCGCGACGAGCTGTACATCGCCATGTCCGACCCGCTGAACTTCTACGCGATCGAGGAGGTTCGCAAGGTCGTCCGGCGCAGGGTCGTGCCGATGGTGGCGACCGCCTCCGCGATCGAGCACTCGATCCTCGTCCTCTACGGCAACGAGGGCGCGGCGCGGGCGATCGAGGAGATGAAGCGGGAGGCCGGCGTCATTGACGCGACCGCCGACACCGCGTTCGCCGCGAACGTGCTGGGCGACGACTCGTCCCTCAACGCGCCGACGATCCGGCTCGTCAACTCCATCATCGAGCGCGCCGTCACCGAGCGCGCCAGCGACATCCACATCGAGCCGCTGGAGAGCGGTCTGCGCGTGCGTATGCGTATCGACGGCATCCTCCGCGAGACGCTGACCGTCCCGAAGGAGCTGCAGGCGTCGGTCATCTCCCGTATCAAGATCATGTCCGGCCTCGACATCGCCGAGCGCCGCATCCCGCAGGACGGCCGCTTCAACGTCGTCTCGCAGGGCCGCAGCATCGACCTGCGTATCTCCACGCTGCCGACCGTCTACGGCGAGAAGATCGTCGCCCGACTGCTCGATAAATCCGGCGGGCTTATCAGCAAGGAGACCGTCGGTCTCGTCGGCCCCGACCTCGAAAAATACGAGCGCCTTCTCAAGTACCACAGCGGCGTGATCCTGATCGTCGGCCCCACCGGCAGCGGCAAGTCGACGACGATGTACACGATGATCGGCGACCTCAACACGCCGGAGGTCAACCTCGTCACGCTCGAGGATCCCGTCGAGTACAACACCGACGGCGTCAATCAGGTGCAGATCAACGAGAAAACCGGCATGACGTTCGCCAGCGGCCTGCGCTCGATCCTGCGTCAGGATCCGGACGTCATCTGCGTCGGTGAGATTCGAGACGGCGAGACCGCCGAAATCGCCATGCGCTCGGCCATCACGGGCCACGTCGTCATATCCACCATCCACACGAACGACGCCGTCGGCACGATCGAGCGTCTCTACGACATCGGCGTGGAGCCGTACCTCGTATCGAGCGCCCTCAAGGGCGTCATATCGCAGCGCCTTGTCCGCCGTATCTGCACGCGCTGCCGCGTGGCCTACACGCCGACGGCGGAGGAGGTCGAGGATCTCGGCATGGAGATGACGCCGGGCCTCCAGTTCTACCGGGGCAAGGGCTGCCCCGACTGCTACGACACCGGCTACCGGGGCCGTATCGCGGTCTTTGAAATCCTTCAGGTCACGCGTGATCTGCGGCGCGTCATCGCCGTCGGCGGCGGCAGGCCGGAGCTTGAGAAGGAGCTTGCAAAGCCCGAATCCGAATTCGTCTCTCTGCGGGAAAACGCCTTCCGCCTCGTGCGGGAGGGCATCACGACCGGCAGCGAGGTTCTGCGCGTCATCAATCAGGACGACTGACAAAGGCGGTTATTATGGCTATATTTGGAAAGAACAACGCGAAGCAGCCGGTCGCGCCGACCCCGGCGTACCGTGCCTCCGGCGCGAACGCGGGCGGCGAACCGAAAACGCCCGTCCGGACGACGGCCCCGGCGGAGGCGCCGCCCGTCCGCACCTACAACCTCGACGCGCCGCCCTCCGGCGGCAGTTCCGCGCCCGCCCCCGCGCCGCTCTATGACGCCGGCCCGGCGCTGGAGCATGTGCTCCTGTCCATCGAGGAGCTTGTCGCGAAGGCGAAGGCGGACGGCGGCTCCGACGTCCACCTCATCTGCAATCTCCCGCCGAAGTACCGCAAGGACGGCGTCATTCAGGACATGACCTCCCTGCCCCTCACGGAGCAGAACTGCGTCGACTACGCCAAACGGCTTGCGGGCAATGAGAGGCGTTATCGGGAATTTGACGAAGTCGGCGAGCTGGACGCCTCGGAGACCATCGCCGACAACCGGTGCCGTATCCACATCTTCAAGCAGCAGGGCATCCCGTCCGTGGCGCTGCGTCTTCTGAGCGAGCATATCCCGGCGCTCGAGGGGCTTGGCCTGCCCGAGGCGGCGCTGGAGCTGACGGGGCTGCACAAGGGCATCGTCCTCGTCACCGGCGAGACCGGCTCCGGTAAATCGACGACCCTCGCCGCCATGCTCGACCACATCAACCACACCCGGCGCGATCATATCGTCACGCTCGAGGACCCCATCGAGTACATCTACAAGCCCGACCTGTGCGCGATCAACCAGCGCGAGATCGGCAAGGACACGCGCAGCTTCTCCGACGGCCTCCGGGCGAGCCTCCGCGAGGACCCGAACGTCATTCTGATCGGCGAGATGCGTGACCGCGACACGATCGAGACCGCGATCACCGCGGCCGAGACCGGCCACCTCGTCTTCGGCACGCTCCACACCGGCAGCGCCTCGGACGCGGTCGACCGTATCGTGCAGGTCTTCCCGGAGGGTATGCAGACGCAGATCCGTCTTCAGCTCTCGATGTGCCTCGCCGCCGTGCTGACGCAGCAGCTCATGCCGAAGATCGGCGGCGGCCGTGCGCTGGCCTGCGAGATGATGGTCGTGACCGACGCGATCCGAAACCTCATCCGCGCCGGCAACACGCCGCAGATCGCGAACGCCATCGCCACCAGCGCCGCCATCGGCGGGCAGACGATGGATCAGTGCCTCGTCAAGCTCATCCGCTCCGGCAGCGTCACCAAAGAGACGGCGCTGCACTACGCCAAGGATCCGGAGTACGTCAGGAAGAACGCTATCTGATACTTTTTCTTGAAAGAAAAAGTACCAAAAAGAACTTTGTATTCGCTTTGAAATGGCGGCGATTCCAAGGTTTTGCGCCCGGTAACGAAACGAGCTGTTAATTGCAGAACAGCATGATATCCGTCACAGCGAGGTGAGACAACCTGAACACTTATCACCGGGCGGCGAGCGGGTCAACGGCATCGTCGAGGGCTTCAACGAGTTCGACGCCGCCGACCGCATCAAGCAGTCCTACCCGATCATCGAGAAGCTCACCCGCGTCGCGAGCGACGACGACGAGCCGAGCTTCCTCAGCATGGAGATCGGCGGCAACAAGCTGGACACCAAGGCGTTCACGATGATGTGCAACCAGTTCTCCGTCATCCTGAAGGCCGGCGTGCCGATTGCGCGGACGGTGCAGCTCATCGCCTCGAAGACGTCGGATAAACCGCTCAACCGTATGCTGACCAAGGTCGGCAGGGACGTGGAGGCGGGCCGTTCGATATCGGCGGCGTTTGAGGAGCACGGCGGTGAGCTTCTCCCGACGACGTTCATCGAGAGCATCCGCGCCGGCGAGGAGTCCGGCGGCCTTGCCACGTCGTTCGAGTCCATGAGCGAGCACTACACCAAGCAGGTGCAGATGGCCGGCAAGGTGAGGGGCGCGCTGATCTATCCCGCGTTCGTGCTCGTCGTCGCGGTCGTCGTCGTGATCGTGCTGATGGTGTTCGTCGTGCCCGAGTTCACAAGAACGTTCGTCGAGCTGGGCATCGAGCTTCCGTGGATGACGCGGGCGCTGATCGCCATATCCAACTTCTTCGCCAAATACTACATCGTCATATTCGTCACGATGATCGTGATCTTCCTTGCCTATAAGCTCTACGGCAGAACCGAGGATGGACGGCTGAATCTGGCGAAGCTCCAGCTCAAGCTCCCCGTTCTCGGCAACATCGCCACCCTGAGCGCCGCGAGCCAGTTCTCCAACACGCTTACGATGATGCTCGGGGCCGGTCTTCCCATCGTGCGGAGCCTTTCGATCACCGCTCGCGTGATCGAAAACTACTACATCAGCCTCGAGGTCGGCAAAATGGCCGGCAGGATCGAGGAGGGCCGCACCATCGGCGACTGTATGCGCGAATCCGGCTGTCTGCCCGACATCCTGACGGACATGACCGCCGTCGGCGAGGAGACGGGCGAGCTGGCCTCCACGCTGACGCTCATCGCGGCCTACTACGACTTTGAGCTGGAGCAGGCCACGGCGGACGCCCTCGCGAAGCTTGAGCCGGCCATTCTCGTCGTGCTCGCCGGCGTCGCGGGCTTCATCGTCATCGGCATGTACTCCGCGATGTTCACAATGTACGCCGCCATGTGATTTTCGTTTTTCCGGCTGTCCCGGCGGCCTGAAAATATGATTCGCCCCGCTCCCGGGCGGGGCGGCAGACAACCTTAAGAAAGGACATAACCATGAAGAAGAATAACAACAAAGGCTTCACCCTGGCCGAGCTGCTGATCGTCGTCGCGATCATCGCCGTGCTCGTCGCCATCGCGATCCCCGTATTCACCACCCAGCTCGAGCGCGCCCGCGAGACCGCCGACCTGGCCAACCTCCGCTCCGCCTACGGCGAGCTGGTCACCCAGTATCTGAGTGACGGTAAACCTAACAACGCCTATGTCTCCGTAACCCAGAGAACCAGCGGCTGGCAGACTGG
>CAJOFW010000200.1:6965-8316 GCA_905234005.1 uncultured Oscillospiraceae bacterium | reverse complement strand
ACGTCCGTCTCCGCGGCGAACAGCTCCCGGTTCGTCGTGTACGGGACGTTCACCGTCTGCACGTACGGGAAGACGGCGGCGACCGTGTCGGAGAGCCAGAGGTTGATGCTGCCGTCCTCGTCCGCGTGCATATTGAGGTTCACGACCATGACCCCGCCGGGGTTCAGGTGCTCGCGGACGAGCGTGAAGAACTCCACGGACGACATCTGAAACGGGATCGTGATGTCCTGATAGGCGTCCACCATGATCACGTCGTAGCGCTCGTCGCAGACGGCGAGGAAGGCGCGCCCGTCGTAGGTCGTGACGGTCACGTCGTCGTCAAGGCGGAAGTAGGTACGGGCAAGCTCGGTGATGCGCTCGTCGATCTCCACGCCCTCGACGGCGATGCCCGGAAAATACGTCCGGCACTGCGTCGCGAAGGTGCCCGTGCCCATGCCGAGCACGAGAACGCTCTGCTCAGACGGCTCCGTCTCCGCCATGACCGGCGCGGCGAGGGCGTAGTCGTAGTAGCGCCCCGTCAGGCCGCCGTCCTTCTGCATGACGGACTGCACGCCGAACAGCACGTTCGTCGAGAGCACGACGGCGTCGCCCTCGTCCCGCACCTGTAAATAGTTGTATACGCTCTCGCCCTCGTACAGGAGATCGTCCTCCCAGAACGCGAAGCTGCTGCCCGCGCCGAGAACGCCGAAGACGGCAAACAGCACGCCGGCGGCGACGCACCGCGCCGCCCCGCGCCGGGCGCTGACGAAGTAGATGACGGCGATCAGCGTGAGAACGCCCGAGAAGATCAGAAACGTCGCGGCGGTGCCGACGGCGGGTATCGTCACGAACGTGGGCAGGAACGTGCCCAGGATGCTGCCGATCGTGTTCGCGGCGTTGAGCCGGCCGACGATGGTGCCGCTGTCGTCGAGGGATTCGACCGTGAACCGGGCGAGAGACGGCGTCGTCGTGCCGAGCAGAAACAGCGGGAACACGAAGATCACGATGCAGCTTATAAAGCCCGCCCATATCAGAAAGGCGCTGTTCACGGCGACGATGAGAAGCCCCGTGACGCCGAGGATCACATACCGCCCGAGAAACGGTATCGCCGCGATCCACACGGCGGCGATCAGGATGCGCCGGTACAGCCTGTCCGGGTCGGGGTTTTTGTCGGCGCTGCGGCCGCCGTAGAGGTTGCCGAGGGCCATCGCGATCATGATCGTGCCGATGATGATCGTCCAGACGATCTGCGACGAGCTGAAATACGGCGCGAGCAGCCGCGAGGCTCCCAGCTCCACGGCCATGACCGATACGCCGGCGAAAAACTCGGTCAGATAGAGATACAGCTTGTTTCTGAGGATCGGTGTGTCCA
>CAJOFW010000200.1:2787-6902 GCA_905234005.1 uncultured Oscillospiraceae bacterium | reverse complement strand
AATGAAAAGCTTCGTTCCGTTACCGGGCGCAAAGCCTTGGAAACGCTGTCCTTTCGAAGCGAATACAAAGTTCTTTTTGAACCTTTTTCTTTGGGGAAAAAGGTTCAGGCCGCGTGCCTGCGCCAGTATCGCGACCGCAGCCACAGGTACAGCGCGGACAGGCCGAGGCACAGCGCCGCGATGATGCCGAACCACAGGGCGATCGTTCCGGGCGCCTCGTCGTATACGCGCAGGAAGAAGTACGGCCCGTCGAGCACCCGCACGGCGTTCAGGACGAGGGCGATCACGCCGTAGAGGAGCGAGGCCGCCATCGGGGCCAGCACGGCGGTTTTGCGCAGCGCCGCCGGCTTTTCAAAGAAGAGAAACGTCGTCACCGAGAACGCCGCGCCGAGGAAGTGGTTGATCGGGGCGACGTCCGACAGGAAGTAGTACGCGAACCCCTCCTGCGGCGCGAGTACAAGCAGCGCGATGAAAAACGTGATCGTGAGGCACACGGCGCAGGTGAGATGCAGCACCTGCACCGGCGCGGGGACAGGCTCGCCGCCGCGCCGGATGAGATGCGCGGCGATGACGGCGGAGACGAGCATCATCAGGACGTTGCTGTCGATGGTGTAGTATTGAAACAGTCCCGCGCCGAACGCCTCGATGTCGTGCGCGAGGGCGATAAGCTCGAGGAGCACGAGAAGGACGTGCAGGAAAATGGCGGTTTTGATCTTGTTCATAGTATGAGGGCCTTTCCGGACGGGTATGCGTCCAGAAGAAATAATAACCGGTATGGAATACAGCCGGCGCGGTATGCGTCGGGGGCGGGAGCCGTCCGGCGGCTCACCGGAACGGGGTCATGTCCTCGCGGAACGCCTCGCGGCGGGTGAAGACGAAATACGCCGGCGCGTCCTCGCCGAGAGCGGCCATCATCGTGTCCGGGCTGAGCGCCGGATCCTGCGCGTGGATGACGAGGTCGGCGTACACCGTGCCGTCGCCGCCGTCGGTGAAATCGGCGCGGCCGATGGCGGGGGCGATGTTGTCGACGCGGTCGACCTTTTTGTGTCCCTTCTTGCCGCGTTTGGTGACGAGGATCTCGTCCCGGGCGAAGAACGCGCTGTAGAACGCCGCGCCGCGCCCGCCGGTCATGCGGCCCGTCACACGGAGCCAGCGCAGGTTCGCGCCCTTCTCCGGGGCCTCATACGCCTCGATCGCCTCGATGCCCTCGGGCATATACGGGTTCAGCCGCCCGGGCAGGGCGGCAAGGTCGCAGTCGGACGCGAGGGCGAAGTCCATATATTCGCACTCGCTGTGCGTCCCGACGGTCAGGGGCAGGATGATGGATATTTTCGCGTGGGGGTTGAACCCCTCGCTGTATTTGAGATCGACGCCCGCCCGGGAGAACACGCGCTGCATCGTGCGCATGAGGTCGAGGTGGGAGATGTAGACGGCGCGGCCGGTCTTTTTGAATTTGAGTCGCAGCTTATCCATGACAGACGCCCTCCCGTAAAAGCGACGCCGCGCCGCAGCCCGTGCACTGTGCCCGGCAGTCCGGCGAAAGACGGCCCGCGTAGGCAAGCTCGCGTTCGCGCTCGTGGTGGCGGCGGGTGACGCCCATGTCCATGTGCTCCCACGGCAGCAGCTCCGTTACGGGCCGCTCGCGCAGGGCGTAGAAGCCCGGGTCGATGCCGCACGCCTCGAAAGCGTCCAGCCAGCGCTGCAGGGAGAAGTAATCCGTCCACGACTCGAGCCGTCCGCCGCGCCGCCAGACCTCCTCGATGACCGCGCCCACGCGCCGGTCGCCGCGTGCCAGCGCCGCCTCGACGAGGCTGACCTCCGCGTCGTGCCAGTTGTACGTGATCGCCCGCGCCCCGGCGAGGGCGTCGGCGAGGAGCTTCACGCGGCGGAGGTATTCGCCGCGGGTGACCTGCGCCTCCCACTGAAACGGCGTGTGCGGCTTCGGGACGAATTCGGATGTGCTGACCGTGATGCGAACGCCCCGGCTCTTGTTCGCGGCGTGCTGCTTCCAGCACCAGAGCACCTTTTTGGCCAGCTCCGCGATGCCGACGACGTCCTCGTCCGTCTCGGTCGGCAGGCCGAGCATGAAATAGAGCTTCACGCCGTTCCACCCGCCGGAGAACGCCACGCGGCAGGACTCGAGCAGGTCGTCCTCGGTGACGTTTTTGTTGATGACGTCCCGCAGGCGCTGGGTGCCGGCCTCGGGCGCGAACGTCAGGCCGCTTTTTCGCACGCGCTGGACGCGCTGCATGATGTCCATCGAGAAGTTGTCCGCCCGCAGGGACGGCAGGCTCAGGCTCACGCCGCGCGGCTCGCAGTAGTCCAAAAGCCCGTCGCACAGGTCGGACAGGGGCTTGTAATCGCTCGTGCTCAGGCTCGAGAGGTTCAGCTCCTGATAGCCCGTGCTCTCGAGGGCGGCGCGGCCCTGGGCGATCAGCGTCTCCGGGCGGCGATTGCGCACCGGGCGGCAGATCTGCCCCGCCTGACAGAAGCGGCAGCCGCGTATGCAGCCCCGGAACACCTCGAGCGATATGCGGTCGTGCACGATCTCCGTCGACGGGACGACCGGGCTTGTCGGGTAATAGCACGCGTCGAAGTCGTCCACAATGCGCTTTCGCACCGACGCCGGGGCGCCGTCCGTCGGCGTGACCGAGGCGACCGTGCCGTCGGCGTTGTAGCGGACGTCGTACAGGCTCGGGACGTATACGCCCTCGATGGCCGCGGCGCGGCGCAGAAACGCCTCCTTCGTCCAGCCCGCGCGTTTTGCCTCGCGGTACAGCTCGATCAGCTCGAGGTCGACCTCCTCGCCCTCGCCGAGAAAGCACAGGTCGAAGAAGTCCGCCATCGGCTCGATGTTGCAGATGCACTGTCCGCCGGCGACGACGAGGTTTTTCAGTCCGTGCCGGTCGCACGCCCGGATCGGCACGCCGCCGAGGTCGAGCATATCGAGCACGGTCGGGTACGCCATCTCGTAGCCGAGGGAGAAGCCGATGATGTCGAAATCCGAGAGTTTGTCGCCGCTCTCGAGCGCCCAGAGGGGGATGGAAGCCTCGCGGAGCTTCTCCGCCATATCGCCCCACGGGGCGAACACGCGCTCGCACCACACGCCGGGCGTATCGTTCATGAGACCGTAGAGGATTTTCATGCCGAGGTTCGACATGCCGATCTCGTAGGTGTCCGGGAAGCAGAACGCGAAGCGTACCTCCACGTCGGATTTGTCCTTGAGCACCTGGTTGTACTCGCCGCCCACATACCGGGCGGGACGCTGAACCTGCCGGAGCAGGGCGTCGATTCTGTCGTTCATTTCCATGGAATGTATATTACCGCAGATCGGCGCAATTGGCAAGAACGCGTCTCACCGCAGAGCGGGAAAATTTGCGAGCGCCGCCATCCAAAGCCCGGCGGCGGCCATGGCGGGGGAGGCGACCGCGATCCCCGCCGCCGTCACGCCGACCCGTCCCGAGCGCACGCAGGGTGATTTCCGCCGCCCGCTCCGGCATTCCGAGGCGCAGCAGATACAGCGCGAGCCGCCCGCCGTCCATCGGGTACACGGGCAGCAGGTTGAACGCCGACGCGAGCACGGCGACGCACCCGGCATATTGAAAATACGCCGCGTGCGTCAGAAAGCACCCCGCCGCGAACAGCAGTCCCGCCGCCGGCCCCGCCGCGACGACGCCGGCCTCCTGCCGTTCGGTCAGCGCCCCGCCGTACTCGATGACCGGCCCCGCCGCCGTCACACGCACGCGGCGGATGTGCGCGCCCACGGCGTAAATCGCCGCCATGTGGCCCAGCTCGTGCGCCAGCGCCGCCGTCAGAAACGCCGCGAGCGCCGCCCCGCCGCCGATGTAATACAGCGCCGCCGCGAGAAGCGCAAAGCCCGGGCTGACGCTCAGTCCGAGACGAGCCATGCCGCCGCCTCCGGCAGACGCAGAACGAGCTGGTTTTCGTCCAGCGCATCGCGCACCGCCGGCATGATCCCGGTTCGGAACCCGGGCAGGGCGAAGTTCAGATACGCCGCGAACGCGAGCGCCGCGAACGCGGCAATACACCGCCGATAGGACATAATCGCCACCTCCGGCAAACTCTATGGAAAATTTCTCAAAATTATGCTTGCA
>CAJOFW010000200.1:0-2766 GCA_905234005.1 uncultured Oscillospiraceae bacterium | reverse complement strand
CGCAGGTGTAGTTCAATGGCAGAACATCAGCTTCCCAAGCTGAATACGAGGGTTCGATTCCCTTCACCTGCTCCAGCGAAGAATCATGTCCGCAAAGCATGAAGCTGTGCTTAGAGCATGACGACCGTGGATATCGGGGTGTAGCGCAGTTGGTAGCGCGCCTGGTTCGGGACCAGGAGGCCGGGTGTTCAAGTCACCTCACTCCGACCAATCGAAAAAGTCTGTAAACTCAAGGGTTTGCAGACTTTTTTCGTATGCGTCCCCGCCCTGTCCGGGCGGCGTGTTCGCATAGATTACCCCCTGCATTTTGAGAACGCCGCAATCGACCGCCCCTGACCTGCCGCAGCATGACCGCTGCCATGCCATCCCTATGATAGAACGCGTAATCAAACGATACATCGGCCCGCGCAGCTTTTACCGGCGCGCGCTCGGGGTCATGCTGCCGCTGGCGCTGCAGAACGCCGTGACGAATTTCGTGTCCCTGCTCGACAACATCATGGTCGGGCAGACGGGCACGGCGTCCATGACCGGCGTGGCCGTCGTCGGGCAGCTCATGTTCATATTCTATATGTTCGTCTTCGGCACGATGGCCGGACCGGGCATTTTCTGCGCCCAGTTCTGGGGGGCGAGGGATATGCGCTCGTTCCGGGCGGCGTTCCGGTACAAGCTCGCGGCGGGCCTTATCGTCTGCGGGCTGTGTATGCTGGCGCTGGGACTGCGGGGCCGGGCGCTGATCGGGCTGTATCTGACCGGCGGCACGGCCGAGACGGCGGAGGTCATGGCCCGCGCCCGGGCGTACCTCTCCATCATGCTCTGGGGCATGATACCGTATACGCTCTCGTCGGTCTACGCCACGACGCTGCGTGAGACGGGGCGGACGGTCGTGCCGATGGTATCGTCGCTATTGGCGGTCGCGGTGAATCTCGTGCTGAACTGGGTGCTGATCTTCGGCAAACTCGGAGCGCCCGCGATGGGCGTGCGCGGCGCGGCGGTCGCGACGGTCGTGTCACGCCTGTGCGAGCTTGCGGTGAACCTCGTCTGGAGCCACGCAAACGCGGAGCGGGTGCTGTTCACGCGGCATATGCTCGAGGGCTTTCCGATGAACCGGCGGCTTTTTATGAACCTGCTGTCAAAGAGCGCGCCGCTCATGGCGAACGAGGCGCTCTGGTGCCTCGGCATGGCGACGCTCACGCAGATCTATTCGACTCGCGGCCTCGTCGTCGTCGCGGCGCTGAACATCGCGAACGTGCTGTGGGATCTTTTCTCGTCGCTGATCTTCAGCATCGGCGGCGCGATCGGCATCATGGTCGGGCAGGAGCTGGGCGCGGGCGAGACGGAGCTTGCCGTCGAGACCGACCGGCGGCTCATCGCCCTCGCCGTGGCGATCTCGCTGTGCGTAAGCGCGGTGTTTCTGCTGACCGCGCCGCTGTTTCCGGCGTTCTACAACACGACGGACGAGGTGCGCTCCCTCGCGGCCCGGATCATACGCGTCATGGCGCTCGTGGAGCCGTTTGACTGCTTCGCGACCGTGTGCTACTTCACCATCCGCTCCGGCGGCAGGACGGCGGTCACGTTCCTGTTCGACAGCGTGTTCACCTGGGTGTTCTGCGTCCCGGCGGCGTTTCTGCTGGCCCGGTTCACATCCGCCGGCATCCTCGTCGTCTACGGCGTCAGCATGATGATGATCGCGATGAAGGCGCTGATGGGCTTCATCATGGTGCGCGGAAGGTTCTGGGTCAACACGCTGACGGGCCGGTGAGACCGCTGTCGAATGTAAATTTTGTTATCGAATCGTAATATTTATCACTATTCTCGTTGACTTTACGTACACATGGGCGTATAATGAGCGTGGATAATACTGACAAGCTGATACCCTGACTGCAATTGGGAGGTTATACAATGAAAAAACTCTTCAGTGTATTCTTATCGCTGATCATGGTCCTGTCGCTGCTCGGCGTCGGCAGTCTTGCCGCGCTGGCCGACGCGGGCGATGTGACGCTGATCGTCACCGCCGGCACGTCCTCCGCCTCGGCGGACATGTCCGGCCGCCTGACCTTTGCGAGCGCCTCGGCGATCCGGTCGACTTACGGCGCGTCGTCCGTCCTGCTCGTGGACGCGGGCGGCTTCCAGAAGGCGGCGGCGTCCGTGATGGAGGACGCGGGCTATGATCTGCTCGTGCCCGATTCGGTGCTGTCCGGCTGCACGGTGACGTGCATCTCGATGGGCGTGAGCGCCCTGAACGACGGCGCGATGCTCACCGTGAACGGCTCGCAGGTCGCGTTTCTCGGCATAGCGCCGATGTCGTCCGCCTCCGGCTCGACGTCCGAAGCGGCGGCGGAGAGCGACGCGTCGGATTCCGACGCCGACGCCGAAGCAGCCCCCGCCGTGACCGAGTATTACGCGACGATCCAGGCCGCCGTCAGCGCGGCGCAGGGACGCGGCGCGGAGTACGTCGTCGCCCTGGGCCGCACGAACGACGCGAAGGCCCTGGCCGCGAACGTGACCGGTCTCGACGCGATCATCACCTACGGCACGTCGTCGGCCTCCGGCGACGCGGATACGCCCGAGATCGTCAGCGTCAGCGGCGGTTTCCAGCAGATCGCCATCGTGACGCTCTCGTCGTCCGGCGTGAGCGTCAAACGGATCGACAAGGCCGCTTTCGACGCGATGGGCCTGACCGAGGACGACGACCTTCTCGAGATGGAGGCCGCCCTGTATGTGGACGGCGACGCCGATGACGCGTCCGACGCCTCCGACACCGACGCC
>CAJOFW010000199.1 GCA_905234005.1 uncultured Oscillospiraceae bacterium | reverse complement strand
TGGTGCGGGAAATGGGACTTGAACCCACACGCCCAATCGAGCACAGGCACCTCAAGCCTGCCTGTCTGCCAATTCCAGCATCCCCGCACGGGGTCGCGCTCTCTCGAGCGCTTGATTATTATAACAGATTTCCCGGGATTGTCAACCGTTTTTTGAATTTTTCCGAAAAAACTTTTCCGCCGCCTTTTCCGCCGGCCGGTTACCGGCGGACGGAATAGCTGTCCGCCAGCGCCGTTAGCCGGTCGAGCACCGGGTCGCACACGGCCTGCGCGACGCCGTCCTCCGTGAACAGGTCGAGGCCGCAGTCCGACAGCACCGTGAAGTATCCGTCCCCGTACGCGCCGCGCCGGAGAATCGACATATACGTCCGCGCCGCCGCGTCGAAATCCTCCTGCGCCATATCCCAGAGTCGGAGCGCCGCGAGGTCGGACGCCGCGTAGCTGAAGTAGTACAGCGGCTGCTCGAAGCTGTGGGAGACGTACACCCACGACGCGTCGTAGGACAGACCCTCCTCATCGATGCCGTAGTCGAGGCACACGTCCATATAGATGTCGTTCAGCGCCTCGGCGGTCAGCTCGCCGTCATAGGCGAATACGCGGCGCTGGAACTCGTCGTACAGACAGCCCTCAATGACGCTCTCGAGCATAAACGACAGGTTCTGGTATTCCGCCGTACCGGCCCCGCGGGTGTAGATGTCCCCGTAGAACGAGGAAAACAGCGCCTGCAGACCGTTCGAATGCACCTCGCACAGGTCGAGATCCTCGACGTCCGTGACGATATTCGCGGCGCCCTCGCAGAACCAGTAGTTCGCGAAGTGCCCGAACTCGTGCGTGATCGTGGCGAGGTCGTAGCAGTTCTCCTCGAGCGTGCAGAAGATGAACGGGACGCCGTAATACGCGATATCGGTCGTGTACCCCCCGTCCAGACGGCCGGACGCGTAAGGCGCGATGTCGTAGACCCCGCGTTCGGTCATCGCCTCCCACGGCTCCGTGAGTTCGGGGTCAATCTCGGCAAGATACGCGCCCAGCACGTCGATCAGCGCGTCCGCGTCCAGCTCGGGCCTCGGCTCGTCGTAAGCGTAGGCGATGTCGGCGTAATAGAGATCCGCGTAGTACGCCCGGGCGATGGGCTTTATCGCGTCGCACAGGGCCTGGGCCTCGTCCGGGCCGTAATCCCGGGCGTAGTACAGCTCGTAGGCGTAGTCGGTGAAGCTGTCATAGCCATACCGCGCCGCCTCGTCCTTCCACAGTCCGACAAGCTCGATGTAGACCGGAGCGAACGTCTCGCACAGCGCCCGCTGGAACGTGTCCCACGCGGCGAGGTACGCGTCGTAATCGCGGTTTGCGAGCCTGTCGCCCTTCCGGCCGTAGAGATCGTCCAGCGTCCACGTCTCGCCGCCCACCTCGGCCGTCACGTCGTATACGCCGTCGTACAGCGCGTAGTATTCGTCGATCAGCGCAAGCTCCCGGGCGTTCCCGGCAAGCTCCTCGTCCGTGAGCGGGATATAGTCGGTATACGCGACGGAGCCGCCGTCCGTGTGCTCGTAGAACGCGTCGGCGCACGGTGATTCCGCGAGCGCGCAGCCCGCGCCGTACATCGCGTCATACGCCTCCTCCCAGACGGCGTTCATCTCGCTGTATTCCTCCGTCCAGTACGCGTCGGACGTGTCCGCGTGATAGCGCAGCATCGCAAGCGTCGCCATGGCGTCGATGCGGAGGTATTCCTCATACAGCTCGTCGTACAGGGCGATCGCGCCGTCCGCGTCGCCGGCCTCCGCGAGGGCGCACAGCTCGTCCGTGCGGGCACGGAACGCGGCGGCGTCGCAGCGCTCATACGTCATGTCGGCATAGGATACGGCCCCGTCGGGCAGCGCGGCCGCCGCGGTGACGGCGGCGGGCACGGCGGAAGGCTCCGCCCCGTCGGCGGCGGTCGCGTTCGCCCCGCCGCCGAGAAGGCCGGTGACAAACGTGGTCAGGGTGAGGATCAGGGATATGATAAATCGCATGGCGGCTCCTTTGAGGCTGTTGAACGACTGCGGCGTCCGTTCGGTCGTTTACGGCATTTGATTCGTCTGACGGCGTCCGGTCGGTTTTCTGACACTTCATAGTATGCGCCCCGGCCCGGCAAACCATACGGGCGCGGCGGCTCTACGGGCGTCTCAGGTGCGGGTTGCGGCGGTAATACGCCTTCTTGTCCTCGTACATCGCCTCGTCGGCGACGCGGAAGGCCGTGGTGATGTCGACCGAGCCGTCCGACCAGCACACGCCCATGGCGAAGCTCAGATCGGGGTTGTTGCCGACGATATAGCGGAAGCGCTCGAGCTTGCGGTAGAACGTCTCCCGGTCGATGCCGGGCAGGATGACGATGAACTCGTCGCCGCCGGTGCGGAAGATGTCGCTGAAATAGAACGCCTTTTTGAGCGCCTCCGCCGCCATGATGAGCAGGCGGTCGCCCGCGTCGTGTCCGCCGGTGTCGTTCATGCGCTTGAGGCCGTTCAGGTCGAGGTTCACGATGCCGAACGGCCTTGCGCCCACGCTCTCGATCCGGTGGTGCATGGCGGTGCGGTTTTTGAGGCCGGTCAGCGCGTCGGTCGTGCTCACCTCCTCGAGCCGTTCCATCAGCAGGTAGTTCGATATCTCCGTGCCGAGGTAGATGGATATAAGCTCCGCCAGCTTCTGGATCTCTCCGCGTTTTTCTGTGTCGAAGTTCACGAAATCCACAAAGCCGAACGTCGTATTCCCCCGCCGGAGCGGGATCAGCACGAGGCTCTTCACCCCGAAATCGCGCAGATTGGCGACCCACGCCGGGTTCCGCTTCGCCAGCGCGTCCATATCCCGCTCGGACGCCAGGATCAGCGAGCTGCTGCCGCTGGTGAACTCGTCCCACGTCTGGATGAGATCGTAGTTCAGCGCGTCGTTGTGCCGCCGGATGCCCGTCGGGTCGACCACCGCGCAGAACACGTCGACCTTCTTCGCGTCGTGATCCAGAAGGAAGACGCGGCCGTTGTGCGCGCCGCACATCCTCTGCGTATCGGTCAGCACGGCGCGCACGCCCTCGCGAAAATCCTCCGCGCTCATCAGCGTGACGCTCGCCCGCAGGGCGGCCTCCGCCGCGCCCATCGACTGCAGCCCCATGCGATCCGGATCGGCCTCGTGTGTCACATAGGCCGTGAACAGGCAGTAGCCCGGGCCATCCTCCGGCAGGACAAGAGGGATCATGTGCTCGTCCGCCCAGCCGCCCAGCGCGGGGTGATTGATATAGATACCGCCCGACTGGCCAAGGACGGCCGCCTTGAAGCACAGCTCCTCGAACTTGAGATCCTTCGGCAGCGACATATCGTACAGCCCGCCCTCGCGCACATCGGGGACAAGCGTGTGAAAGCGGCTGTTGGCGTACACAATGCGGATGCCGCCGTCATACGCCCGCTCTACCGAAACCAGCGCGCAGGGCAGCGCGATTTGATCAGCCATGCTCCGATAGCTCTGACAATCCATGGAGACACACCTCTCTCGTCCCGTGATGGGAAACGCCGG
>CAJOFW010000198.1 GCA_905234005.1 uncultured Oscillospiraceae bacterium | reverse complement strand
TACACAAAGTATTCCCTGCGTTTTTTGTTTCATCTGCCGAAAAATCTGTCTGCGCAATCCGCACACCCCTATTGTGCGGTATTGCCTTGAAAGAAAAAGGCTCAAAAAGAGCTTTGTATTCGCTTTGAACCGGCAGCGTTTCCGGGGCTTTGCGCCCGGTAACGAGACGACGCTTTTAATCGGGGAACAGTATCAATACTCGAGCGGGCCCCGGTAGGCGTTGACGCCGCCGATGTTTCGCACGTCGGTATACCCGAGCGACCGCAGGAGACGGACGGCCCGTCCGCTGCGCGCACCGGTCAGGCAGTATACATACAGCCTCGCGTCCCTGTCCGGGAAGGGCAGCGCCGCCTCGGCGAGTGTCGAGAGCGGCAGATTGACGCTGCCCGGTATGTGACCGGCGCCGTACTCGTCCGCCTCCCGCACGTCGACAAGCCACGCGCCGTCCTGAGCGCGATACGCGGCGACCGCCTCGTTGATGTCCGCCCCGGCGCCCGCCGTCTTCAGAAAATCCAAAAATCCCATATATCTCTCTCCGTTTCGTTAAGGCGTCGGCGTATTATGACGCCGCGTCCGTCTGCAGAGCGCCGCGCAGCCACTCCGTCCACGAGACGGCAAAGCCGTCCGCGGCGTTTTCCTCCACGTATTGGTATAACAGCGGCGTCAGCTCGGCCTTCTCGGCGTACATCGGCGCGTTCGAGCCGGAGCCTGTGTAGATGGGGTAGCTTGCGCCCATCATCGCGTGGCGGTACATGATGTCCTTGTCGGACACCTGCGGGTTTTTCATCTTGTCGTAGAGCATCATAAAGGTGCCGGTACGCCCCTTGCCCCCGACGCAGTGGAAGTGGAACCAGGTGTTCTCCGTGTCGACGCTTTTCACGAAGTCGATGAAGGCGTCGATCTCCGCCGGCGTCGGGCAGGTGTGATCGGTGCAGTCGATCCGCAGATAGGTGAACCCCTCGCCCTCGACCAGCTCGCGCTCCGTCGTCACCGACGTGACCGTGATCTCCGACGGCTCGCCGGTGCTGCCGGCGGGCATGCCGATGACCTGAACCGTCCGGCCGAGCAGAGGCCCGAAGCGTTCCGCCTCGTCCGCCTCGATCTCCTCCGCCGTCAGGAAGAGATTGCCCCAGTTGTTCATCTCCTGCCAGCTCACCGGGATGCCGTTCAAAAAGCAGTGGCTCTCGGCGCGAAGGTCGACGATCACGATCTGCTTGCCGTCCGCGAGCTTACGCAGCTCGTCCGCCAGCGTGTGAAACTGGCTGACGGAGAACTGCTCGCTTGCGGAGATGTTCAGCGTATCAAGCCCCGCCGTGTCGGGCATATAATCCGGGTCGAGGTTGTATTTCGCCTCCGCCGTGCCCAGCGTGTAGGCGCCCTCCGTGATATAGCGGAGATTTCCAAGCTCCCCGTCCGCGGCCTCGATCGTGTCCCGGTCGAGCCGCAGGAAGCCGTCGTAGCTGTCAAATTCCGATTGATGCTCCTCGTACCAGGTCTGCGCAATGGGCGTATACGGCGCGTCCGCGACCGTTTCACGCGAAGCCGCGCCGGGCAGCAGAAGCAGCGCCGCAGGAAGAATGGCAAGCATGCCGAGCGTTTTTCTGATTTTGTTCATTTTTTTCTCCTTTCTTGCAGTAACGGTTCAGCACCCGCTTTGCGGCTGCTCCGGCTCTATGTTCCCGGTTTTGTAAGCGGTCATAAGAAGCTCGAGCTGCAGGCAGTAGCCGTTCATCGCGGGGAGCAGGTACCCGGCCGTGGACGCGACGATCACGGCCAGCGGCATCATCGAGAGATCGGTGCCGCAGGCGGAAAACAGGATCGGCAGCACGGCGAAGGCGGAGCCGGGTATGGGCGGCGCGGCGATGGCCACGATGACGGCGACCAGCGCGAGCTTGACGAGCGTGGCCACGTCCACCGGCCCGGAGTAGATGACCGTCAGCACCCACGCGGTCGCGCCGAGCATGATCGCCCCGTTCGGCATATAGATCACGATGCCGAACGGCAGGCCGAAGTCCACCATTTTTTCGTTGATATGCCACTTCTCCTTGCAGCACCTCATGCTCTCGGGCATGGCGGAAACCTGGGAGCTGGTGGTCAGGTTGATGAGAAGGGCGGGAAGCTGCGCCGAGAACAGCCGCGAAAACGGCAGCCTGGTGACGACGAGGGCGCGGATGATCGTGACGCCTATGGTCACCGCCGCGCCGCACAGGAAGATGACGAGGATCTTTACAACGCTCGCGGCCTGGGCGAGACGTCCGCTCAGCAGCAGGTTCGCGATGCCGAGGTATACGAACACCGGCAGGAGGCCGCACACGGCCATCATCATGCGGTTGATCAGAACGCCGGCCTCGTCCAGCAGCTCCCGTATCCGGTGCACCCGTGCGCCGAGGGTGAGCATGACGATGCCGATGAAGATGGCGATCACGATGACCTGCAGGTCGTTGTCGCTGCGGAACGGCTCCACGAGGTTGCCCGGGACGATGTCCAGCACGAGCGTCAGAATGTCGGAGAAGACGCTGCTCCCCCCGGAGGACGCGTGCGCGGAGACAAGCCCGAAGGGCAGGCCGAACACGATCAGGGCGGCGGCGGCGATCATATAGGTGCCCATCATGCGCCGCATTAACCGGCCGCCGAGCTTGCCGATGGACGAGACGTCCCCGAGACCGCCGATGCCGGAGATCACGGCGCAGAAGATGAGCGGCGTGGCAAGCCCCGAGAAGATCGAGGAGATCTTGCCGAACAGCCCGGAAATCAGCGGGATCAGGTACCCCTCATTGACCTCCGCCGGCAGCGCCAGCGAGACAAGGTACGTCGCAATCGCGAGCGCCACGCCGACGCCGAGACGCAGCAGCATGGCGTTTTTGCGCGGCTTGAGCGGCACGTTGCAGGTGACGAGATTCAGGTATCGCTTTTCCTGATAGGAATAGCGCGGCTTGACGCCGAGCCGGGAGAGCAGCTCGTAGGGCAGGCTCTCGTCGAGGGGGATGTCCAGCGGGTTATACGGCGCGCCCTGCATGGCGATCTCAAAGCGAATGCCGCCGAGACTCCTGATTCCCTTGACGTGGCAGCGGCGCTCGTCGCAGCCGAAGCGATCCCGGAACCGAAGCAGAATCTCCTCCAGCGCCAGCCGAAACCCCGTCGGGTCCTCCGCCCGGTTTCGGGAGGCGGCGGCGCACGCATCCACCGCATCCCCGACCAACGCGTCGATCGCCTCGTTCGTCAGAGGCTCCCGTCTGTCAAAAAAGATCATTCCGAACCCCACCTTCACGGTTTTGTGTATGCCCGGCAGCCCGCCGGAAGCATAAACGAAACAGAACATGACAGCCGCTCACGCGGCCAGTTCATTATAGGCCGCCGTACCGTTTTCGTCAAGAAGGCACGGCGAACGCGCCGCTGTTGCGGAACGCTGCAAACGATGGTAAAATAAAAGCCGCCCGGAACCCGGGATGACGCGTAAGGAACCATACAATCGGATGGAACCGGACACGACCCATACAGCCGGACAACCAAACGCATACGGGCGGCAAAGGAGAGGAGCATGGACTATTTCACGCTTGAAC
>CAJOFW010000197.1 GCA_905234005.1 uncultured Oscillospiraceae bacterium | reverse complement strand
GCCTCGCAGTAGCCGTATATCGCCCTGCAGAGATTTTTCAGGTAGGTCGACGTGGCGGAGCTTTGAAGCGCGGTGTTCACATAGTTGTAGGCGCTGTATTGGAGCGTCACCTCCGTCTTCCCGTCGGACAGGACAAAGGTATGCGTATCGCCGAGGTTTTTCGCGGCGATGTCGTCGATGTGCAGCTCCTGATAGCCGCCCACCTCCTCAAAGGACGCGGGATCGCCGTCGATCGTCACGGTCAGCTCCTCCCAGCCGCTGCCGGAGAAGTACAGATTCAGGTTGGTGCCGCTCTCGAGCGTCAGCGTCGAGCCGACGTAGGATATGCCCCAGCCGGTCTCGTTCAGGCTCGCGTTCAGGACGTCCTTGTCGAAGGACGCGCCGATGCCGGACGGCACCTCCATCAGGCCGTAGTCCGTGCCGCCGTTCGCGAGGTTGTCGGTGTTGTATCCGAAGTAAAGCTGCGCGTATGAGCCGTAGTCCAGCATCGCCTTGCACAGGGAGATCAGCTTTTTGTTCGTGGAGCCGCCGGAAAGGACGGTGCTCGTGTAATCGGTGACGCTGTAGGTCTCGGTCGCCGCGAGCGAGTCGCCGACATACAGCTCCATCGTGATCCCGTCGGTCATCTCCCTGGCGGCAACGTAGGTTGCCGGGAAATAACAGTAATTGCTGTTTTCCAATACCAGCAGCGGCGATTCGGACAGCGTTTCCCCGTCGCGGCTGAACACGGCCCTTGTATTGGGCACATACGCCTCATCCAGCCCGAAGACATAGAATTTGATGCCGATTTTTCCGTCCAGCGTCAGCGTGTGCCGCAGGGTGACCTCCTTTTTCGGGAGCGTGACGGACCGCGTATCGGTGTACGTCCCGCCGTTGAACGACGCCACGGCGGTGTAGACCGTACCGCCGGCGGCGGTGTACGTCGCCTCGGTTGTCACGCTCGTCACGACGGCGTCCACCGTCGCGGACGCGCCGCAGGCGGGGCAGGTGAACGACGCCGACGCGGCGGTATAATCGTCGTTCCAGCTCCAGCCGGTCAGCGCGTAGCTGTGGCCGGCCGCCGGGATGACCGCCGTCTTCACGTCCGTGTACGTCACGCCGTCGAAGACGACGGTCGCGGTGTATTCGGCCGATCCCGGCTCCGTGCACGTCGCCGGGTCGGTGACGGCGTTCACGGCCGCTTCCGCCTTCGCCGTCTCGCCGCAGCCCTCGTGCGTACAGGCAAACGCCGCGGACGCGGCGCTGTAATCGTCCGCCCATGTCCAGCCGGTCAGCGTGAAGGCGTGGCCGAGGGCGGGGGTGACGACGGTGATCGCGCCGGTATACGTCACGCCGTCCACAACGACGGACGCGGTGTAGACGGCCTGCCCCTCGATCAAATCGGTCGGCTCCCGGACGTCGGCGATGACGTTCCCGTCCGTCGCGGTCACAACGCCGCCGCAGACTGCGCAGGTGAGCGTCGCCGTCGCGGTCGAATAGTCCTCCGCCCAGCTCCATTCGGCGCGGTAATCGTGGCCGGCGGCCGGGAGCGTTACGGAACGGGTATCGGTGTATGTCACGCCGCCGAAGGAGACGGACGCGGTGTAGTCGGCATGGCCGTCCACGGTGCACGACGCGGGTGTGACGGCGGCGGTCGGCGTCGAGGCGACCGACTGCGTGTCGCCGCAGTTTTCGCAGGTGAACGCCGCCGCGGCGGCGGAATAATCCGCCTCCCAGCTCCACACCGGCCCCGCGTAGCTGTGGCCGGTCGCGGCGATGGGGAAGCGCCGCGTATCGGTGTACGTGACGCCGCCGTAGACGGCCGCCGCCGTGTAGACCGACTCGCCGGCCGTCTCGCACGACGCCGGGGTGACGGCGGCGGTCACGGCCGCGGCCGGCGTCTGCGTGTCGCCGCAGCTTTCGCAGATGAGCTTTAACGACGCGGCGGTGTGGTCGTTGTTCCACGTCCAGTCGGCGCGGTAATCGTGCAGCGAGAACGTCGCCGCCGCCTCGTTGCCGGCGTAGTCGCCCACAAAGACGGCGTATTGGCAGTCCGTCACCGCGGCGTCGGCTTTGTCGGGGTCGAACGTATACGTGACCGTCTGGCCGGCCTCGGTCTGGTCGGGCACGAGCTGGGCGAGGACGTTGCCGCTGTTCAGCAGCTCCAGACAGGCGATGTACTGATTGTCGGCGAGCGTGAACGTGACCGTGCCGTCCTCGTTCAGCACCGCGCTCCCGATGACCGGGGCCGTGTTGTCCACGGTGATCGTGCAGCCGATGTACGCGCCCCGGCCGAGGGCGGTCTTCGAGTCACGGCTCGCGAGGACGGTGCGGAGCTGGTCGTCCGTCAGCGTGCCGGACGTGCCGCCGGACAGCACCATGGCGTAGTACTCGGGGATCGCGTACACGCCGACGGTGAACGACGCGTCCTCCTCAAGCCCCAGCGAGGACACGGTCACGGACGGGGACAGGCTTTGGGACGACGCATTCTGCCAGCCCTTGGTGCTGTTGTAATACATGCCGAGCACGTCGCTATAATCCGACGTGCGGCTGCCGAGGGACAGCGCCGTGCCGTTTTCGTCGGTGACGGCCCAGCCGACGGAGCAGGCGTTCCGGAGGAGGGTATAGGTGATCGTGGAGACCGTGTCGCCGTTCCGCAGGGCGAGGCGGTCGGCGGGGAACGCTTTCTCTTTTATATAGTCGTTGCCGGTATAGAGGCTGGCGTAGGACATGCCGGCGTAGCGGACATAGACCGCGTTCGTTGAGGTGTTGCCGCCGTAGGGCGCGTTGTAATCCGTCCCGAAATAGTCGTCGAGCCGGGAGGCGGTATCGAACATCGAGGAATCCGTCCAGCTCCCGTACGCGCCGAGGATCGGGATCGAGTGCGCCTCGCTGCCGCACACGGCAAAGACGTAGCCCTCGATGTACGCGGTTTTGAAGCTTTCGTTGAGCCACGCCTTCGACGCGTCGGTGAGCGCGATGGTGACGGTCACGTCCGCGCTGCCGTTTGCCGGGACGGTCACGCTGCCGCCGGTGGAGAACGTCACGGACGCGTCGAGACCCGTCGTGCTCTCGGCCATATACGACACGCCGCCGGACGTGTAGACGTCCTGCGTGAAGATGCTGCCGGAAAGCGCGTAGGTCCTCGCGCTGTCGGACATATTGTTGATCGTGAACGAGAAGCCGTACACGCCGTCGCGGGCGGCGTCCTGCCCCAGCTCGGCCTTCACCTTGCCGTCGGCGTATGAGCCGGTCGCGTCAGCGCCCATCAGGATATAGCTCTGCGCGGCGATCGCGGCGTCGATCTGCGCAAGGCCGGCGCCCTGCTTGAGAACGGAGACGTACTGCCCGCTGTCCCCGTCCACGAGCGGGATCGCCGTGCTCATGAGCAGACTGTTCGTGAGCTGGCGGGCGGTCAGGCCGGTGGCGGCGGTCAGGCCGCTCTCGCGTATCGCCTCTCGCGTATCGCCTGCGCCAGAACCGCCGCGAGGCCGGCGATGTGCGGCGCGGCCATGGACGTGCCGTTCTTCGACGTGTAGTCGGTCGTCGAGCCATAGCTTGACGTCCGGCCCTGGATGGAGGTGATGCTGCCGCCGGGGGCGGTGATCTCCGGCTTGAGCAGCAGCGAGCCGGGCACGCCCCACGAGCTGAAGCCGGACATGGTCAGATTCTGCACGCTCACGGTCGTGCTCTCGCTCTTCGCGGAGGCCGCGACGGCGAGGCTGTCCGTGAAGGAGGCGGGCCGGGAGACGGTGTCCATGCTCACGTCGTCGGCGTAAATATACGTGCTGCCGGTGTTGCTCCCCTGGTTGTTCCAGCCGTAGCTGTTGCCGCACGAGATCGTGACGACGATGCCGCTGTCGGCCAGCGTGTTGAAGGCCGCCAGCGAATCCGTGCCGATGCTGAAGCCGGCGGAGGTCGAGCCGAGCGACATATTGATGACGTCGCAGCCGAGGGTGACGGCGTCCTCGAGGGCGGCCATGTAGGTGGAGGCGTAGCCGCTTCTCGTCTCCGATCTGCCGAACACCTTCATGATGACGAGCTGGGCGTCCGGGGCCATGCCGGGATAGGACGCCTCCGTGTAGTCGGTATCGGACTGAAGGCTCGGGACATAGCGGTTCGCGGCGGCGATGCCGGCGACGTGCGAGCCGTGGTTGCCCTGCGAGTCGTATATGTGTCCGACCTGGTAGTTTTTGTCGCAGTAGTTGTAGGCGAAGGGGATCTTCGCCGATACATATACCTTCGACGCGGTCGCGCCGAGCGCGGACGCGTTGAGGCCCGACATCACGCCGGACAGCTCCGACTGCTCGAGAAGGTCGACCGTATAGCCGAATTCCGCCTCCAGCTCGTCTATCGCGTACGCGAACGCGCCGCCGTTGACCGCCGCGTGGGACGTATCAAGCCCGGTGTCGATGATCGCGATGAGACTGCCCGCGCCGGTATAGCCCGCGTCCCAGGCCGAGGACGCGCCGGTCGTGCCGGACGAGGTCGCCGTCTGCACCGTATCGGCCCCGCCGTCGGCGGCGTCTTCCCCGACGGTCTCCCAGGGCTGCGCCGGCTCCTGGATCTCCACGCTCTGTACGCCGGGCACGGACGCAATGACGTCGATGTCGCCGTAACGCACCGTCGCGGAGACCGCGTTGAAGAGAAGCGTAAAGCTCCAGTCCACGCCGATGTCGTAGCCGACGGCGCTCTCGATCGCCGCCGTCACGGCGTCCTGCCGGGCCGCGAGATAATCGCGGTAGGCGTCGGCGTCGGCGTTTTCGCCGATGCCCTCAACCGGGTAGCCGGCGGCAATGGCGCTGTCGCCGTCGAGATAGATGAGCACGTACACGCTCTCGTTTTCATCGCGCTCCGGCTCCGTCTCCGGCTCGCTCTGGACGCCGTCCGCCTCCGCGTACAGCTCGCTGAGCCGCTTCACGCCGAGGGTGTCCGGATCGACCGGCGTCAGCGCAAGCGGCGTGCCGCCGGATATATCCGCAACGGCGGCCGGCGCGTCAGCCGCCGCCGTCACGTCCGATACGGCCGCGTCGGAGGCGTCGGAGGCGTCGGGCGTATCGGGCGCGTCGGCTGTGTCCGCGCCGCCGGCGTCGGTCACATCCGCCACGGCGCCGTCGGCGGTCACGTCGAACACGCCGTCGTCGGCGAAGGCGGGGAGGCACAGCGCCAGCGCCAGCGCCGCGCACAGCGCCAGCGCCAGAATTCTGTGAAGCCTGTTCATATGCATACCTCTCAAATTGATATTTCGGAATCGACGGATCGGCGGGAATCCGGTGTCAGGACACCGGGCTTTGTTTCCCATAATACATGATGTCACTCCATTATAGACGATAACGGAAAAAGATGCAACCTTCGACAAACCGCCTGACACGGCGGAATGCCCGTATCGCCGCCGGATACGAAGCCGCCGGAGGCAAAAACCGGCGATCCGGCCGGGCAGCGGCACAAAAAACCGCCCGGCTCCGGGGGAGTCGGGCGGGATTCGGCGATTTCATTCGGCCATGGCGTTGATTTTCTTCGCCATTGCGGATTTTTTGTGGGCCGCGTTGTTCTTGTGGATCAGGCCCTTGGAGGCCGCTTTGTCGACGGACTTCACGGCAGCTATATAGGTCTCGGCAGCTTCCGTGCCGTCA
>CAJOFW010000196.1 GCA_905234005.1 uncultured Oscillospiraceae bacterium | reverse complement strand
GCGGATTGCGCAGTCAGATTTTTCGGCAGATGAAACAAAAAACGCAGGGAATACTTTGTGTATTCCCGAGGCTTTTTGTGAAATATGCCGGAAAAGATGTAAGCAAGACGTGCGCCTCCTATTTGTGCGGTGTTGCCTAAAGGAAGCCGCATGATTAAAATTTGATTCAAAGCCGTCCTGCTCGCCGCAGACGCGGCAACCGCAAGACATGGCATTTATTACTCCGGCAACACCGGCATGGCGCGCAATTTGCGGTTATTTTGTTGCCGGAGTAATAATATCCTCAAATTCCGCACGATGCGTGTCGACACGCCGCCCGACGTGCCGTCGCACCTGCTCGAAAACCCGGAGCGCCATATCACGCGGGCGGGCCGCTTTCTGCGGCGCTGGAGCCTTGACGAGCTGCCCCAGCTCTGGAACATCGCGATCACCCACGATCTGAGCGTCGTCGGGCCGCGTCCGGCGCTCCGGAACCAGAACGACCTCATCGCGCTGCGTGACCTGAGCGGCGCGAACGACCTCCGCCCCGGTCTCACCGGCTGGGCGCAGGTGAACGGCCGCGACGAGCTGGACACGGAGCGCAAGGCCGCGTTCGACGGCGAATACGTCCGCCGCGTCGGCTTTCTCTTCGACTGCCGCTGCGTCCTCCGCACGATCGGCGTCGTCCTGCGTGCCGACGGCGTGCGGTAGGGCGTTCACCCGGAAAACGGCCGACATCCGGTCACATGGCATCAGGAGGGACGCGTATGGGTCAGAAATCGTTTCTCATCATCACAAACCACTCCTATATGCTCTGGCAGTTCCGTCGGGAGCTTATCGGGGCGCTGCTCGAGCTGGGCAGCGTCACGATCAGCACGCCGTTTGTCGGCCGCGAGGCGGATTTCGCCGCGATGGGCTGCCGCATGATCGAGACGCCGCTGGATCGCCGGGGCGTCAATCCGGCGCGTGATTTGGCGCTTCTGCGCTTCTATCGCCGGCTCATCCGCCGCGAGAAGCCCGACCTCGTCATCACGTACTCCATCAAACCGAACATCTACGCCGGCGCGGTCTGCCGCCGGCTGCGCGTCCCCTGCTGCGCGAACGTCCAGGGCCTCGGCACGGCGTTTGAGCGGCGGGGTCTTGCGCGTCTTGTGACGGTCATGTACCGCCGCGCCCTGCGCCGCGCCAGGACCGTCTTCTTCGAGAACGAATCGAACGCCGTGGCGTTTTTCCGCCGCGGCGTCGCCGACCCCGCCCGGTCGATCACCCTGCCCGGCGCGGGCGTAAACCTCGACCGCTGCGCCCCGCAGCCGCGTCCCGACGGCGGCGGAGCCACCGCGGATACGGACACGGACGCGCCCGTCCGCTTTCTCTATCTGGGCCGCGTCATGCGCGAGAAGGGCATGGACGAGTTCATCGAGGCGGCCCGGCGGCTCCGGCGCACCCACGGCGGCCGCGTCCGGATCGAGATCGTCGGCTTCTTCGAGGACGACTACCGCGCCGCCGTCGCGGCGCTGGTCGGCGACGGGATCGCCGTGTTCCGCGGCTTCCGGCCGGACGCCGCGCCGTTTTACGCCGCCTGCGACTGCGTCGTGCTCCCGAGCTGGCACGAGGGCATGAGCAACGTTCTGCTCGAGGCGGCGGCCTCGGGCCGGGCGGTCATCACGACCGACATCCCCGGCTGCCGCGAGGCGGTCGAGCACGGCGTGACGGGCTGGCTCGTCCCGCCGCGCAGCGCGGACGAGCTGTACAGGGCGATGGCGGCGTTTGCCGGTCTGACCCCGGCGCAGCGCGCCGGCATGGGCGCGGCGGGCCGCCGCAAAATGGAGCGCGAATTCGACCGCCGCGTCGTCGTATCACGCGTGCTGGACGCTCTCGGCCTGACGGAGAGCGCGCCATGACGCTTCACAACTACTGGCTTCTTCTCGTGTGGATCGGCGCGGGCGGCGCGGTGCTCGGCCGCCTGTTTCCGCGCCGGGAGGAGCGCGCGCCGACCGGCGGCACGGAACCGCGCTGGCAGTGGCTTCCGGCGCTTTTTCTCATCATACCGCTCGTCGTATGGGCGGGCTTTCGCGCCGACGGCTTCGGCGACACGGCGGCCTACCGCAACGCGTTCCGGGCCGCCCCGACCGGGCTTTCCGCCCTCGTCCCCTACGTGACGGCGCAGTCGAAGGACTGGGGCTACGCGGCGCTCGTCGTCCTCTTCAAGACGCTCGTATCCCGCTCCGACGCCGCGTTTTTCCTCACCGTCGCGGCGGTGCAGCTATTGTGCCTCGCGGCGACGTGGCGGCGCTGCTCACGGGATTACCTCTTCAGCGTGTTTCTGTTCGTCGCCTCGACGGACTACGTCGCGTGGATGTACAACGGCATGCGGCAGTTCATCGCGGCGTCGCTGATTTTCGCGTGTCTGCCGCTGCTTGTGCGGCGGCGGTACGTCCCGGCGGTGCTCGTCGTGCTTCTGGCGTCGCTGTTTCACGGCACGGCGCTGCTGTTTCTGCCGTTTGTGTTCATCGTCCCCGGCCGGGCGTGGAACCCGCTCACGCTGCTGTTTCTCGCCGCCGTCGCCGCCGCCGTCTTCTTCCTCGACACGTTCACGGGCCTTCTCACCGCCGTGATGGAGGAGACCGTCTACGCGCCGGACGTCGCCGACCTCGTAAACGACGACGGCACGAACCTCCTGCGCGTGCTGTTCTACTCCGTGCCCGCCGTTATGAGCCTCGTATTCCGGCGGCGCGTGGAGCGGGCGAACGACCCGCTCGTCAACGTCTGCGTGAATCTCTCCGTCGTGACCGCGGGGTTCTACGTCATCAGCCACTTTACGAGCGGCATCCTGATCGGCCGCATCCCGATCTACTTCAGCCTCTCGAACTACATCCTGCTCCCCTGGCTTCTGACCGAAGTCTTCACGCCCGCGTCCGCAAGGGAGCTGAAGGCCGTATGCGCCGGGGCGTACATCCTGTTCTTCTACTTCCAGATGGGCGTGACATGGGGGCTTTTATGAACACACGATCCGACCTGCGGCGGCTGCAGGACACGCAGCTTTCGCTTCTGCGGGAGCTGGACGGCGTGTGCGCAAGGCACGGCATCCGCTATTTCCTCTACGCCGGGACGCTTCTCGGCGCCGTGCGGCACGGCGGCTTCATCCCGTGGGACGACGATCTCGACGTGTGCATGGAGCGCCCGGAATATGACCGCTTCCTCGCCGCGTGGGCGTCGGAGCCGCACCCGGACGCCCTTCTGCAGACGAAGGATACAAGCCCCGCCTACATGAACTCCTTCGCGAAGCTCCGCCGCCGGGGCACGACGTTTCTCGAGCACGGGCGGGACGCCGGCCGGTTTCACACCGGCATATTCCTCGACGTCTTTCCCCTCGACCGCTGCCCGGCGGGCGGCGTCGGCCGGGCCGTGTTCCGGCTGCGCTGCCTTCTGCTTCAGCTCTTCACACGGGAATACGCCCCGCCCCGCGCCGGACGCGTCACACGTCTGGGCGCGGCGCTGCTGCTTTTTCTCGTGCGGGGCCGGGCAAGGCGGGCTGCGCGAACGCGGCTCGAGCGCTCGATCACGCGTCACAGCGGCGACCGGACGCTGCCCCTCGTCGGCATCGAGACC
>CAJOFW010000195.1 GCA_905234005.1 uncultured Oscillospiraceae bacterium | reverse complement strand
GCCGGGGCGATGATTTTGATGCCCTTCTCGCCCTTTTTGACGTTTCGCCCGAAGGCGTCCCGCCATTTGTTGAAGCTCGCGACCCGCGTCGCGTCCGGGCGCTGCATGTAGATGAGCAGCGTGTTGTTGACGGAATACTGATGGAATTTCCCCATCGTGCGCAGATAGTCCGCGAATTTATCGCTTGCGAACAGCGATTGTATGCCGCTCTCGATGCTGTCCGTGATCTCCCTGAGGCGTTCCCTGTTGGTGGGTTTGCTTCTGCTCTCGTCCATACGCGATCACGTCATTCGACGTTGAAATCCAGCTCGAACCGGACGCGTTCGCCGTCGTCGTGCAGGACGAGCCAGGCGTCGTAGTCGTTCCCGGTGCGCTTGGAGTGCAGGCCTCGCATGAGAACGCGTCCGTCCGCGAGCAGCCGCGAGACCGCCTCCGGCGTGAGAACGGCGCGTTTGCCGGTCAGATACGGATTGTCACGCCAGATCGCGAACCTGCATGCGCTGCCCTCGCAGAAGAAGCCCTTTTTGCTCTCGGTCACGTCCCTGCCGCAGCGCGGGCACCTGCCGAGGGACAGCCGCCCGGACGGGAACAGCTCGTCCGCGTTCGCCATCGGCTCCGCCGTGCGCACAAACGAGCGCACCATGTCCTCCACCTCCCGCCGGAACGCGTCGGGCGG
Source organism: uncultured Oscillospiraceae bacterium (assembly GCA_905234005.1). GTDB lineage: Bacteria > Bacillota > Clostridia > Oscillospirales > Oscillospiraceae > CAJOIG01. Next base: position 3,642 of record CAJOFW010000195.1, on the reverse strand, counting down.
CAGCTCCCCGCGGCCGATCCCGGCGGTTCCCACTCGGCCGTGAGCGCGGGCGAGCACAGCGCTTCCGGCAGCACCTTCACGAGCGAGATGCCCGTCCGCGTCACGAGAAGCCGGGGCTGCTTCCTGTCGTCGGTGCGCGTAACAAAGCCTGCCTCCACGAGCTTTTCGAGGATGCCCGCCCGTGTGGCCGGCGTCCCGATGCCGCGCCGGGACAGCTCGGACAGCCTCTCCGCGTCCTCCGGCGCATCCCATGCGGCTGCGTTCTCCATGGCCGCGAGCAGCGTGTCCTCCGTATACGCACGCGGCGGTGTGGTCTTGCCCTCATGTACATGCGCGGCGCTCACGGGAATCGTCTGCCCCTCCTCGAGGGCCGGGACTGCGCGGTCACCGCTCCGGCGCTCGTAGCGCCGCCAGCCGGGGGAGATGACGGACGTCCCACGCAGTGTGAAGTCATGCCCGCCGCAGGTGAGCGTCACGACGGTCTCGTCGCAGCGGTAGTCCCCGGCCACGGCACGAAGCAGGCTCCACGCCGTGAGCGCGAGGATTCTGCCCTCCCCCTCCGGCAGCGTCCGCACGTCGCAGGCTCCCGCCGAGGCGGTCGGGATGATGGCGTGATGGTCGCTGACACGGCGGCTGTCACAGACGGCGGACGGGTCGATCGCCTCCGGCACCGCAAGCCCGCAGAGCCCTCCGGCGATGGCGGCGCGCGCCGCGACGAGCCCCGCCATATCGTCCGTGAGATACCGGCTGTCCGTGCGCGGATACGTCACGAGCTTCTTCTCATAGAGCGCCTGCAGGTAGTCCAGCGTCTGCTGCGCGGAATACCCGCACAGACGGTTCGCCTCGCGCTGGAGCGTCGTCAGGTCGGGCAGCGCCGGGGCTTTGGACGTGCGCTCCGTGTGCTCAACGCGCTTCACGACGGCTGTATCGCCGCACGACGCGATCACAGCCTCGGCGTCGGCCCTGTCGTCGCAGCGTTCGCCCACGGCGTCCTCCCCGTTTACGACGAGCTGCGGGATGTAGAACGGACGGGGCCGGAATGCCTCGATCTCCTGTCCGCGCCGGACGAGCATCGCGAGCGTCGGGGACACGACGCGGCCCACGTTGAGCGTGCGGTGGTACATGACCGAATACAGCCGCGTCGCGTTGATCCCGACGAGCCAGTCGGCCTGTGCGCGGCACAGCGCCGACGCGTACAGATTGTCGTACTCTGAACCGGGGCGCAGGCTGCGGAAGCCCTCGCGGATGGCCTCGTCCTCCATCGACGAGATCCACAGCCGCGTCACCGGCTTCGTGCACCCGGCGAGGGCGTACACGCTGCGAAAGATCAGCTCACCCTCCCGCCCGGCGTCGCAGGCGTTCACGAGCCCGTCCACGTCGCCGCGGCCCATGAGGGCGCACAGCGCGTCAAAGCGCTGCTTTCTCTCTGGCGGCACGATGAACCGCCATTCGTTCGGGATGACCGGGAGGTCTTCACGCCTCCAGAGCTTATAGCGCGGGTCGTAGTCCTCCGGCGCCGCGAGCACGGCAAGATGCCCGAGACACCACGAGACGAGCCAGCCGTTCCCCTCGAGGTATCCGTCCATTTTGTGCGTGACGCCCAGCGCCGCCGCGATGGACTGCGCGACGGAGGGCTTTTCCGTGATGATGAGTTTATACATATAGATATCATTCCTTCCACTGAATAATGTATGGCGGCTCCGGTGCGGGAGCTGCCATTTTGGTCTGCGGGAAACGGTGATAGCCCATTGCCCGGCAGCACGGCCAGACACACGGCCCGAACCAATTGCCGCAGCCGCGGCAGGGGTCGTCCGGCTCGGTCGGGTACGGCGGGATATCCCGCCCGCTTTTGCTGCGCACAAGCCGCCGCCGGAACGGCGGCCTGTACGGTTTTTCCTGCGTTTTCGGCTTGATTGTGATCGCGGCATCCGCCGCTGCTGTCATATCATCCGTCTCTGTCATGGCCCTCCTCCCTCACCTCCGGGATGTCGTCCAACTCGTCGTCGAGGCCGAAATCGTAATCGTCGAGATCGGCGCTGCCGGACGTGCCGGTTTTGCTGTTCTTATGCGTCAGGAAATAATAAACGCCGCCGCCGATTGCGCCGAGGACGAGCAGCACTACGAGGATGCCGGCGCTGTTTGCGCCGCGCCGCTCCGTCTCCGCCGGCTCCGGCGTCGGCTCCGGCGCGGCGGTCGGCTCCGGGGTCGTCATGGCGGCGATCATGCTCTCGATGGCCGCGTAATCGATCTGCGCCTCCGCCGCCTCGGACGAGGTCAGCGCGGACAGCGCGTCGTCGTCCAGCAGGGCCAAAAGGTCGGCCTCGTCCACCGGATTCAGAAAATACGTCTCGTATGTCTCGCCCTCCTCGTCGCTGAGCTTGTCGTAGTCGATGACGAGATAGAACGTGTTTCCGTTTCGCGTCTCCACAGTGATGAACTGCTTGTTGGTGTGCTCGTCGTAGAGCAGATCGCGGGTGACCGCGTTGCCGTTATTGGTGAACCCGGTTCCGGGGTCAATGGTGGGCTCCGGCGTTTCCGTTGGAACGGCGATCGCCTCGTCCCGGACGTCGATCACGTCGTCCGTCACGTCGAACAGCTCCACTGAGATTTGGGGCGTCGCGGTTGGGACGGGTGTTGCGGCCACGGCCTGGACAACTACCGGCGCGGGTGTATTGCTTATCGCCGCCGGCGTCGTATTGTTATAGGACGCGGCGGGCGCGCTCTGCGCAAACGCGGCCGGCAGGGGCGTCGGCGTGGCGCTGCCCTCCGGCACGGCCGTGTAGATGATGACCGTCTCGTACCTCTCTGGCGACGGCGCGGGCGTGGCGGTCGGCGTCGCGGTCGGCGCGGGCGTCGGCGTGGGTTTTGCGTAATACGGGTTGTCGATGGTCGTGACGGCGGAGCGGTTGCCCACGTTGTCGACGGCCAGCACCTTCAGCGACGCGCCGGCTTCGGCGTAATCCTCCAGACGCAGATCCAGCCCGCCGTTTTGCAGCGTGGTGTAGAGCCTGTCGTCCACCATGATGCCGTAGACGCCGGACTGACCGTCCGACGCCTCCGCGTGCAGCACCTTGTCACGGATGCCCGCCGTCACAAGCGGCGCGGTCATATCGAGACAGTTTATTTCCGCCTCCTCCGTGTGCGTCTCCCCGGCGGGGTCGTCCAGACGCACGCGGAACACGCCGTTTGCCGTGATCTCCACGACCGCGCAGTCGCCGGTCATGGCCGTCCACGACTTCTCGCCGGGACGCTGATACGCGGCGTTTTCGTATGCGCCGCCGGTGATCTCGACCCGCACCTCCGCGCAGGAGGCATACCACCCCTCCGGCGGCGTGATCGTGATCGCATACGCGTATTCCGCGTCCGTCGCGGACGCGAACGCCATTGCCGCAAGGCACGCCGCAAAGAGCCATATACCGGCTGTTGTTCTCATGATTTTACGCATCCGCAAAATAACCGCCTCCCTGAATCAGTCCCGACGTTTCCCCGGCCTTTTCTGCGGCCTCGTCTCCGCCTGCTTCACGCTGCGGCATGGTCCTGACAAGCTCCTCGATTTTCTCCGGCGCGAGGTTGCAGGCGCGGATCATGCCGAGTATCCAGTCGTTTTCGATGTCCGTCTGCTTGCGGAGCAGCTCCTTGTTC
>CAJOFW010000194.1 GCA_905234005.1 uncultured Oscillospiraceae bacterium | reverse complement strand
AAGACAGCCCGGAATTTCAGGTCTATGAGCGGTTCATGCGCTGCATCTGCCCCGAGGGCAGTCCGCTGCGGGACGACGTGACCGGCACGGTCGAATCCATTCAGTCGATCACCCCGGCGCTTCTGTACGACTGCCACCGTGCCTTCTACCGTCCGTCGAACATGGCGCTGACCGTCGTCGGCGACGCCGATCCCGCCCGGGTCGAGGACGCGGCGCTGTCGCTTCTGCCGGGCGAGCGCACCGAGGCGCCGGCCCGGGACTACGGCGACACGGACGATCTCGCCCCCGCCGGGACGTTCACCGAGACGCGGATGGAGGTCGCCGCGCCGCTGTTTCTGTTCGGCTGCCGGGTCGCACCGCCGCCGAGGGGCGAGGCGTATCTGCGCGAACGCGTGGTCGCCGGGCTTGCCCTGCGCTGCCTCTGCGGGCGAAGCTCGCCGTTTTACATCGACGGCTACGCCTCGGGCCTCTTAAACGCGACGTTCTCGTTCGACGTGGAGCAGGCCGCCGGACAGCGGATCGCCGCGTTCGAGGGCGAGACGTCCCGCGACCCCCGGAAGGTCATGGACGCCCTGACGGCGGCGCTGCGCCGCGTCGAGGCGGACGGCTTTGACGAGGCGCTGTTCGAGAGGCAGAAGCGCGCCTCCCTCGGCGGACGCGTCCGGGCGCTGGGCAATTTCCACGGCCTCGCCGTCGGATTGGCGGAGGCGGCGTTCGCGGGCTATGAGCCGCTCGACGCGTTCTCCGTCCTCGGCGATATCACCTGCGCCGAGGCGTCCGACTGGGCTGTAAGGCACCTGCGCCCCGAGCGCTTCGCGCTCTCGATCATCACCCCGAAGGAGGTCTGAACCGCCATGAACAACGCCGCGATATCCTTCCCGATGCTGGGGAGCTGGTCGATCTGCCCGCCGAACAGCTTTGTGCTGTTCGGGCACACGTTCTACTGGTACGGCGTCATCATCGCCTGCGGCTTTCTGCTCGCCGTGGCCTACGCCTACCGCCGGTGCGGCGAGTTCGGCGTCCGGCAGGACGACTTCACCGACGTGCTGCTCTTCGGCGTGCCCCTCGGCATCATCGGCGCGCGCATCTATTACATCGTCTTCTTCGGTAACTATAACACCCTCGGCGAGATGATCGCCATCTGGGAGGGCGGCCTCGCAATCTACGGCGGCGTCATCGCGGCGGCGATCACGGTGGTCGTCGTGTGCCGGGTGAAGAAGATCTCCGCCCTCGCCGTGCTCGATATCGTCGCGTTCGGGCTGCTGATCGGCCAGTGTGTCGGCCGCTGGGGCAACTTCATGAACCGGGAGGCGTTCGGCAGCGAGACCGACATCCTCTGGCGCATGGGTCTGACGCTGGGCGGCGAGACGATCTACGTGCACCCGACGTTCCTCTACGAATCGCTGTGGAATCTCTGCGGCTTCATCGGGCTGCACGTCTGGTCGAAGCGGCATACACGCGCCTTCGACGGGCAGATCTTCCTGATGTACGTCGCGTGGTACGGCCTCGGCCGCGTCTGGATCGAGGGCCTGCGCACCGATTCGCTGTACCTGCCCGGAACCGCCGTCCGCGTTTCGCAGCTTCTCGCCGGCGTATCGTGCGCCGCGGCGGCCGCGATCATCGCGTTCGTATTGAAACGCGGCAAATGCTCGCCGGATAAGCTCTGGGTCAACCGCGCCGGTCTCGTCTCCGCCGGGACGGAGGATACGGCGGACGATACGGTGAATGCCGCCGAAGCGGAGGCTTCGCCCGTCACGGAAAACACGCCCGATACAGAGGCGTCGCCCAACGCAGACAGCGCCGCCGACGCATAATACTGTTCTCCAATGAAAAGCTTCGTCTCGTTACCGGGCACAAAGCCCGGGAAACGCTGTCTTTTCGATGCGAATACAAGGTTCTTTTTGATACTTTTTCTTTCAAGAAAAAGTATAAGCGGCTATTATCACATCTACCAAAATCTTTGAAGGAGGTTTTTGACCATGTCCGAACCGAGCGTCACCCCCACATCCTTCCTTGACCGCGCCAAAAGCCTCGCGGCCGCCGCCGCGAGAAAGACGAGAGACACCGCCCGCATCGCAAAGCTCAACATGGACATCTCCGGCCGCCGCGACACGATCCGCCGCGCCTACAGCGACATCGGCAAGCTCTATTACGAGATGCACAAGGACGCGCCCGAGGGCTTTTTCGTCCAGCTCTGTCAGGAGATCGAGCTGGCCGAATCGTCGATCGCGGCGATGGAGGCCGAGATCGCGTCGATCAAAGCCGACGCCAACGCCGCCCGCAGCGGCGACGACGGCATAGAGATCGAGATCACGGCGGAGCCGGCGGAGGAGGACGCCGAGTCCGCACCGGAGCCGGAAGCGCCCGCACCGGAGCCGGAAGCCGAACCCGCACCCGAAGCTGATCCCGCACCCGAAGCCGCACCGGAACCCGCACCGGAGGCGGAGGCCGATTCCGAAGCCTGATACTGTTCTCAAATGAAAAGCTTTGTTTCGTTACCGGGCGCAAAACCTTGGAAATGCTGCCGTTTTAGGCGAATACAAAGTTCTTTTTGATACTTTTTCTTTCAGGAAAAAGTATGATATACAACAGCACACAGCGAAACCGCCGGCGCTCAAAAGAGCGCCGGCGGCGTGTTTTGTTATGGGTTATGGGCTAGCGTTGTGTATGGATATGTGATATATGTCGGTATCAATAATCGTCCCGGTCGCGTCTGCTCCTGCGGATAATCAGGATGATCACGATGATGAGCGCGATGACCAGCGCGGCGAACAGCACCGCGTACAGCACGACGCGGCTCGTATCACCGGCGGCGGGGGCCAGGATGCCGCTGGCCGTCGGACGCGGCGTGGCCGTCGGGGCCGTCGAGGCGGCGGGCGAGGCCGTGGCCGTCGGGATCGGGGTCGGCGTGACCTCGGGCGCCGTGCCGGAGAGGTTCACGACAATCGTCTTGTCGGCGGTACCGTCGGTGAACGAGACGACGAAGTAGTAGTTGCCGTTGCCCCAGCCGTTCAGCACGTCGGCGTGGACGGAGACCGTCTTGCCGCCGTCGGACAGATCGTAATACTTCGACTCGAGCAGCATGCTGCTGACCTTGATCGAGCTGACCGGATGCTCAAGCGTCAGCTTGAGGTTCTCGGTGCCCTTCGTCCAGCGGAGGGGATTCGCGGTGGAGCTGCCCGGCTCGGGCGCTCCGGGGTCGTCGGCGGGCTTCGGCGTCTCATTGGGCAGGGTGGTCGGCTCGGCGTCGGTGCCGGAGGCGGGCTGTTCGTCGCCCTCGTCCTTCTTGTCGCCGTCCTCGTCGCCGTCCTCCTTATCCGTATCCTGATCCTCGTCACCGGCGTCCGTGTCCTCGGCGTCGGTGCCGGAGGCAGGCGTATCCTCGTCCTCGGCGGGGGTGTCCTCGTCCCCGGCGGGGGTGTCCTCGTCCTCGGCGGGCGTGTCCTCATCCTCGGCGGGGGCGTCCTCGTCCTCGGCGGGCGTGTCCTCGTCCTCGGCGGGCGTGTCCTCGTCCTCGGCGGGGGCGTCCTCGTCCTCGGCGGCCTCCTCATCGCCGTCAGCGGGGGTCTCCGTATCCTCGGCGTCGGTGTCGGAGGCGTCGGACGCGTCATCGGCGTCGCCGTCCA
>CAJOFW010000193.1 GCA_905234005.1 uncultured Oscillospiraceae bacterium | reverse complement strand
GCTCGATGAGGATGCGGTGATTTTCGACGTGTTCACGGAAGCCGAAGGCGAGTAATCCCGACTTCAGCGGAAGCCGGAGGCGAATAATCCCGACGGCAGCGGAGGCTGAAGACGCAGGCGGCGTTTTGTATCCGCGTCTGCGGTGAAGCCGCGTCCGCGCCTGTCACAGTGCTTTGTAAAGCGTATCGTGCGCGTGAGCCAGGGCGGCGACGAACGCGTCGACGTCCGCCTCCGTCGTAAACCGGCTCAGCGAGACGCGGATCGTCCCGTCGATGACGGCGGGGGGCAGGCCCATCGCCGCGAGTACGTGGCTGCGCGCGCCCTTTTTGCACGCGGAGCCGCGTGACACGCATATGCCGTCGCGGTCGAGCAGGTTCATGATGACCTCGCTCTTGTACCCCGGCAGGGACACGCTCAGGATATGCGCCGCGCCGCAGCCGTTCACGACAAGCTCCGGCACGGCGTTTCGCAGACCCTCCAACGCGTGGGCGCGCAGCGCCGCCATGCGGTCGATCGCCCCGGCGTCGGCCTTCGCCGCCCTTACGGCGGCCGCGAAGGCGCAGATGCCGGGCATATTTTCGGTGCCCGAGCGCAGACCGCCCTCCTGTCCGCCGCCGAGAATGAGCGGGGGCAGGCGGAGGCCCTTACGGACGTACAGCGCCCCGACGCCCTTGGGCGCGTGGAGCTTGTGCGCGGACAGCGTGATCATGTCCGCGCCGAGGGACGTGAGCGCGTACGGCAGCTTCATATACCCCTGCACCGCGTCCGTATGCAGCAGGGCGGGGCAGGCCGCCGCCTTCAGCGCGGCGCGGATACCGGCGATGTCGCTGACAGCGCCGGTCTCGTTGTTCACGAGCATGACGCTCACGAGCACGGTGTCCGGCCGCAGCGCCCCGGCGACGGCGGCGGGACTGACCGCGCCGTCCGCGTCCGGCTTCAGGCGCGTTACGGCCCAGCCGTCGGCCTCCATGCGGTCGAGCGTCTTCAGAACGGCGTCGTGCTCGGTCAGGGAGCTTACGATGTGCCGTCCCCGGCGGCGCATGGCGTGACAGCCGGCCCGGATGGCCCAGTTGTCGCCCTCCGAGCCGCCGGACGTGAAGAATACCTCCTCCGGCGCCGCGCCGAGGGACGACGCGATCACGCCCCGCGCCCGCTTCAGCGCGTCCCGGGCCGTCCGGCCGGGGCCGTGCGTCGAGCTGGGATTGCCGAACGCCTCGGTCATATACTTTACGGCGGCCTCCGCCGCCTCCGGGCAGACCTGTGTGGTCGCCGCGTTGTCAAGATAGATCATATTTCCAGTCACCCACGCGATTATAAGCCCTTTGCGGAGAAATTACAAGTCATGAAGTACGCCTCCTATACCCTTGGCTGCAAGGTGAACCAATACGAGACGCAGGCCCTTGAGACGCTGCTCGGCGAACGGGGCCTTGCGCCCGCGTCCGACGGGGAGACGGCGGACGTCGTCATTGTGAACACCTGCGCGGTGACGGCCGAGAGCGGCCGCAAATCCCGTCAGGCGATCCGGCGGCTCCGGGAGAGACACCCCGGCGCGATGACCGTCGTGTGCGGCTGCTTCTCCCAGCTCGAGCCGGAGGCTGTGCGGTCGCTCGGGGCGGACATCGTGTTCGGCAGCGGCGACAAGGCGAAGCTCGCGGACGCCATCGCCGCCGCCCTGCCCGCCGTCGAGGTCGACGACCCGTTCCGCCGCCGCGATTTCGAGCCGCTGCCCGCCGGGGCCGTCAGCGGCCGCACGCGTGCCATGCTCAAAATTCAGGACGGGTGCGACAACTTCTGCTCGTACTGTGTCATCCCGTACACACGGGGCCGTGTGCGGTCGCTTCCGCTCGAGGGCTGCGCGGGGGAGGCCGCGTCGCTGGCGGCGGCGGGCTTTCGGGAGATCGTCGTGACCGGCATCGAGATCGCCTCCTACGGAAAAGACCTGCCCGGCAGACCCGGCCTTGCCGACGCGGTCGAGGCGATCGCGCACGCGGCGCCCGGCGTCCGTCTCCGGCTCGGCTCGTCGTTACGGAGGAATTCTGCTCCCGCCTGCGGGCGCTCGGGTGCGTCTGCCCGCACTTTCACCTCTCGCTCCAGTCGGGCTGCGACGACACGCTCCGCCGTATGCGCCGCAAATACGACACGGCGGCGTTTAACGCCGTATGCGCCCGTCTGCGGGCGGCGTTTCCGGGCTGCGCGCTGACGGCCGATCTCATCTGCGGCTTTCCCGGCGAGACGGAGGACGATTTTGCCCGGACGCTGGCGTTCGTCGAATCGTGCGGCTTCTTCTACGTCCACGCGTTCCCCTACTCCCCCCGCCCCGGCACAAAGGCCGCCGAAATGCCCGGCCAGCTCTCCCACGCGGAGAAGGACGCCCGTGTGCGCCGCGCCGGGGCCGTCGTCGACCGGCTGCACGAGGCGTATCTTGCCGCCTGCGTCGGGCGGACGATCCCGGTGCTGTTCGAGTCGGAGCACGAGGGCCACGGCGACAACTACACGGTCGTGGAAACGGCGCGGGCGCATACACGCGGCGTTGTGCACAATATCCAAATCACCGGCGCGGCGAACGGACGACTTTTGGGCGATTGAAAATTGCATTCTCTCCGCGACGTGATATAATGAATGTGGCTTATTATAACAGAGCTATATAAATTAATGTAATTGAAGGGGCCCGAAGGCCACGCGAGGTATTCCATGAAACGTGAAGAGGTATTCAATTTTTCCGCCGGCCCGTCCGTGCTTCCGCGTCCCGCGCTGGAGCGTGCGGCGGCCGAGATGCTCAACTACAACGGCAGCGGCATGTCCGTCATGGAGATGAGCCACCGCAGCTCGTTCTTCCAGGAGATATTCGACAGCACGAAGGCAAAGCTCAAGGCCGCGCTGAACGTGCCCGACACGCATGAGATCCTGTTTCTGCAGGGCGGCGCGTCGACGCAGTTCTCGATGATCCCGATGAACCTCATCGGCGGCGGCACGGCGGACTACGCCGTCACCGGCAACTTTGCGAACATCGCGATGAAGGAGGCCAAAAAGTACGGCACTGTCCACGTCGCCGCGTCCTCCGAGGCCGATAACTTCACCTACATCCCGACGCAGAGCGAGCTGACGCTTACGCCGGACGCGAAATACTTCTACTACTGCGCGAACAACACGATCTACGGCACCGAGTGGGGCTACGTCCCCGAGACGGCGGCGCCGCTCGTATGCGACATGAGCTCCGACATCCTCTCGCGGCGGATCGACGTGGCGAAATACGGAATCATCATGGCCGGCGCCCAGAAGAACATGGCCCCCGCGGGCGTGACGGTCGTCATCATCGACAAGTCCCTCGCCGGGCACGAGCTGCCGTACACGCCGCTCATGTTCAGCTACAAGACCATGATCGACAAGGACAGCATGTACAACACGCCGCCGTGCTGGTGCATCTATATGCTCGGCCTGACGCTCGACTGGCTCGAGACACAGGGCGGCGTCGCGGGCATGGAGGCCATCAAGCACGAGAAGGCCGCGATGATCTACGACATCCTCGACAACTCCGCCCTCTACAAGCCCCACGCCCGCGTCGACTCCCGCAGCGACATGAACATCACGTTCCGCACCGGCGACGCCGACCTTGACGCCCAGTTCGCGAAGGAGGCTCAGGCACGCGGACTCATGAACCTGAAGGGCCACCGCAGCGTCGGCGGCATCCGCGCCTCGCTGTACAACGCCCAGCCGATGGAGGGCGTGAAGGCCCTGGCCGACTATATGAAGGAATTTGAGGTAAAGCACCATGTATGAGATCAAAACCATGAACAACATCGCCCAGGCGGGCCTGAACATCCTCTCCGCACGCGGCCTTGTGCTGAATGTGGACGCGGAGGATCCCGCCGGGCTTCTGATCCGCTCCGCCAAGCTGCACGACGCGAAGTTCGGCGACAATCTGCTCGCGATCGGCCGCGCCGGCGTCGGCGTGGACAACGTCCCCATCGACCGCTGCACCGAGCAGGGCATCGCCGTGTTCAACGCCGCCGGCGCGAACGCCGAGGCGGTCGTGGAGCTGGCCGTCTGCTCGCTGATCCTCGCCTCACGCGACCTGATGGAGGGCGCGCTCTGGGCCAAGTCCCTCGCCGGTCACCCGAACGCCGAGGAGGAGGTCGAGGCCGGGAAGAAGAACTACGTCGGCCCGGAGATCATGGGCAAGACCCTCGGCATCATCGGCCTCGGCAACATCGGCTCCCGCATCGCGAACGCCGCCATCGCCCTCGGCATGGACGTGCTCGGCTATGACCCGTATATGTCCGTCGAGTCCGCATGGCGCATCTCGAGCGAGGTGCGGCACGCCGACGATCTCGGCATGATCTTCCGCAGCTCCGACTATATCCTCATCCAGCTCCACCTGAACGACTCCACCCGGGGCATGCTCGGGGCGCAGGCGTTCGCCCAGATGAAGAACGGCGTGCGCATCATAAACCTCGCCCGGGGCGGCCTTGTCGACTCCGACGCGATCCTCGCGGCGCTGGCCTCCGGCAAGGTGGCGCGGTACGTGACCGACTTCCCCGACAGCAAGGTCATCGGGCAGAAGGGCGTCGTCGCGTTCCCGCACCTCGGCGCCTCCACGCCCGAGAGCGAGGAGAAGTGCGCCGTCATGGCCGCGCAGGAGCTGGCCGATTACCTCCTGGACGGCAACACGAAAAACTGCATCAACCTCCCCGACGTGAACCTTGACCGCGCCGGCAGGGGCCGCATCTGCGTCATTCACGACAACGTCCCCCGTACGCTCAACGGCATGCTGGACATCATCGGGCAGGAGAACCTCAACGTCGAGCACATGATCAACAAGGCCCGCGGCAGCATCGCCTACACGATCATCGACGTGGACGAGCCTGTCACGCCGGAGATCGAGCTGCGTCTCGCCGCGATCCCGCACGTCCGGCGCATCCGGCTGCTGTGAGCATCGGCGAAGCCGCTGCTGGCATGAGAGGGAAGACCCATGCTCTTCGATAAAAAACCGCAGACACGTCCGACGCGGGAAACACAGCCGACGCCGGAGGGGCAGCAGCCCGCAGGGCAGACCGCCCCGGAGACGAAGAAGCAGGCCATGCCCACGCCGCCGCCGTCGGCGCAGCGAAGAAACGTGCCGAAGCACGCCCCCGGCCAGTCGGACAGCAAAAAGCTCCAGAGCCTGAGCCGGGACGAGCTGTGGGAGCTGCTGCTGGCAGAGCGCAAACGTGTGGACGACCTGAAACGGGAGCTTGACGCCGCCCGGCGTGAGGCGGAGAGTCTGCGCGGTATGCTGGCCGACGTCCACGCCGTCACGGCCGCCTCTGCGCAGCTCAACGAGGCGTTCGCGGCATACGCGGCCGCCATTGAACGCGCCGTCTCCGGCATGGACGGCCGCGAATCCCCGAACGGGGACTGATTACGACCGAACCGTCCGATCCTGGGCAGCCGCGCCGACGGGGCCATATCCCGTCCGGCGCGGAAAGCCGTACTTTGACTGTCATGGAAACCACACCAAGGGGAGGAGATACGACTGTGAGCGAGATCGAACTGCGAAAGCTGAAGCGCCTTGAGCTGCTCGAGCTTCTTCTGGAGCAGCGCCGCCGCTGCGACAGGCTCGAGTGGGAGCTTGCCCAGGCCAGAAAGGAGATTCGCGACCAGCAGATCA
>CAJOFW010000192.1 GCA_905234005.1 uncultured Oscillospiraceae bacterium | reverse complement strand
ATCACGATCAAGGGCGTCACCTTCAAAAACCGCGTCATGGACGCGCCGAAGACGACCGACCGCACCGTATTCCCCGGCGGCACGCCGACGCCGGAGTGCATCAACGGCTACGAGACCCGCGCCCGCGGCGGCGTGGGCTGCGTCACGCTGACGGAGTCGTTCATAGACGACGACCGCTCCGCGAGGCACGATCACAGCATCGACTTCTATACGCCGAACAAGAGCGTGTACCATCAGGAGGCGCTGTTTGTGCTGGCCGAGGCGATCACCCGCCACGGGGCGGTGGCCAGCGTCGAATTCAACCACATCGGCGCGATCAACCACCCGTCCACGATCAGGGACGGCAAGAACCCCTTCGGCCCGTCGGCCTATGTCCGCGAGGACGGCGTGCAGGTCGAGGAGATGACCGTCGAGGATATGCATGAGGTCGCCGATCACTTCGCGCAGGCGTGCCTCGGCGCGAAGCTCGCGGGCTTCCAGATGGTCATGCTCCACGGCGGTCACGGCTGGCTTCTGGGGCAGTACGTATCCCCGCTCACGAACCACCGCACGGACGAGTACGGCGGCAGCATGGAAAACCGCGCCCGTTTCCCGATCATGGTCATCGACCGCATCCACGAGGTCTGCGGCGACGATCTTCTGATCGAGTACCGCATGTCCGGCGCGGAGCGTGTGCCCGGCGGGCTGACGATCGAGGAATCCGTCGAGTTTGCGAAGCTCATCCAGGACAAGGTTGACATAATCCATGTGACGAGCGGCCTGTATCACAACCACGTCGAGTCGAAGGCGTTTTCGTCGATCTACCATCCCCACGGCTGCAATCTTGACCTCGCCGAGGCGATCAAGAAGGCGGTGCACATCCCCGTCACCGCCGTCGGCGGCTTCAACAGCCCCGAGCAGATCGAGGAGGCCATCGCCTCCGGCAAGTGCGATTTCGTGGCGCTGGGCCGGCAGATGCTGGCCGATCCCGAATTTGTGAACAAGTGCGCCAAGGGCAGGGAGGACGAGATCATGCCGTGCCTGCGGTGCTCGTGCTTCAACCCGCTCGCGTCCGACCCGGACAAACGCGTGCAGGTCGTGCCGTTCGAGTGCACCGTGAACCCCACGTCCATGCGCCAGCTCCGGCTGCAGAGCAGCACGCCCGACGTGAAGGAGAAGGGACAGAAGGTTCTCGTCGTGGGCGGCGGCCCCGGCGGGATGTACGCGGCCATGACCGCCGCCGAACGCGGCCACCGCGTCACGCTGATGGACAACCGCGAGAAGCTCGGCGGCACGCTCTGGTATACGAGCTACGACTGCCACAAGGACGATATGCGCAAGTTCCGCGACCACCTCGCCAACCGCTGCTACCGCGCCGGTGTGGATGTGCAGCTCGGCGTGACGGTCACGAAGGAGACGATCGAGCTGTTCAATCCCGACGCCGTCATCCTCGCCATCGGCGGACGGCCCATCGCCCCGCGCATCCCCGGCCTGCATGAGTACGCGAAGTACGCCCTGAACGCCTACACCGAGACGCCGGGCAAGAAGTGCGTCATGATCGGCGGCGGCCTTGTCTCCGTGGAGATCGCCATGCACCTCGGCGACACCGGGCACGACGTGGAGGTCGTGGAGATGCTCGACGACTACTGCCGCGACGCGCTGCCCAGCCACAAGGAGGCCATCCGGCTCATGAAGCCGAAATCCATGCAGATCCACTGCTCCACCCGCGTGACCGAGGTTCTTCCGAACGGCGTGAAGGCCATCGACCCGGACGGGAACGAGGTCTTCTTCGAGGCGGACAGCATCTACTACGCCCTCGGCTTCCGCGCCCCGACGGACGAGCTTGCCGAGCTGCGGAGCGTCTGCGCCCGCACGGCGGTCATCGGCGACTGCAACAAGCCCGCCCGCATTTTGCAGGCGACCCGGGACGGTATGTTCGCCGCGCTGGACATCATCTGACAGAGGAGCGTCATTCGCCGTCCTCGGACAGACGATTCCTCATCGTGCGCGAAGCGGGTGCTTGATACTTTTTCTTGAAAGAACTCTGTTTTCGCCTCGAAATGGCAGCGTTTCCAAATAAAAGATAATAGTCAGGCCGCATCCGGGATAATCCCGGATGCGGCCTTTGGCTGTTTTCGTGCGTTATTTGATTCTCTTGCGGTTATCCGTCGGCAGGCTCAGGGGCGTCGAGGGTGACGAACAGGATCATGCGCCGCGTGCTCGTGGGGCTGCGGCAGGTCGACAGGGCGACGATGGCCCCGCCCTCCGCGTCCTCGTTGTAGAATATGGCGTTTTCTTTGATCCAGTCCGCCAGCTCCTCCGCGTCCTGCGCGGGATCGAACACAAGCTCGTTGGCCGCCTCGGTATACAGAAACGCGAGGCAGTGAACCGGCAGCACGCCGCGCTCGCAGGTCAGCGTCCCCGTGAGGTGTGCGCGGAAATACGCCTCTTCGTCGAAATCGTCCAGCGCGCCGAACATATAGCCCCCGGACATATGGTGCCCGTACAGGATGGAGTAGGGGTCGGAGAAATCCGGCGCGTTCCGGCTGTCCAGATAGATGGAGCCTGAAAGGGAATAATCCCCGTAGGGGTCCTTGTTCAGATACTCGTAGTTGTCCACGCCCTGCATGACGGGGTAGTCGATGCCGGTGTCGTCGATGGTGATCCAGCCGACGGCGTCCTCCGAAAGCTCCTTGAGGACGGCGATATCGCCGTCCTCGGGTCTGAAGGGCATGGCGACCGTCGCCCGGGAGTGGCCGAGCACATAGGCCGTGTCCGCGAGAAAATACAGGCCGATCAGAAGAACCAGCAGAAAGACGATGTCCGTGCAGGTCTGCAGGAGCTTGTCCGCCAGCCTGACGCCCTTGTACATCACGCTTTGCATACGTCCTCCCGGGTCGGTTGTGTGGGGGCGTCCGCCCCGGGGCGGCGCGGGGGCCGTCCCGGAACGGGCGCGGTGTGATTGGAGATTGGATGAATCAGACGGAGAGCTTCCTGCGCAGCACGAAGTAGCCCGCGGCGAGCGCCAGCAGAACCACCGCGCCGCCAAAGCCGATCGCCACGCCGGTGGGGATCACGCCGTTCTTGGTGTTGGTGAATTCGACCTCATGGTCGCCCGTATTCATCGTGATGATGGAATCATCTGTTCCGTCTTCATCGGCGTCGCCCGCGTCAGCGTAATCATATTCTTCCGTGCCGGTGCTCCTTGTCACGGTCGCGGTTGTCGTATAGCCGTTCTGGTTCGCGTCGGTTTCCGTGATCGAGTACCTGGTACCGGTGGGGAGATCCGCCAGCGTGATAGACTGGCCGTCCTGCAGATAGACCGTGAATTTCGCGGTATATGTACCGTCGTTATTTTCATCGGTAAATGTTACGCCGTTGGAAAGGATTGAATTAGCCCCAATCATATCCTCCGCGGCGTAAGCGGTTGCGCCATTCACAGTCGGAATTTCATCGAAATCGCTGTCGCCGAGGCTGACCTTCAGATTACCGGAAATGTTATCTCTGTAAAGCGTCACAATAAACTCGACGCAACGGTCTTCTTCAGCGTCAGGTTCGCGGTCTCATACTCGTTGACAAACACGTTGTTCTTGACAGCGCCGGCGGCCTCCGCGCCATTCGGGTTCAACTGGAGCGCCGCGTCATAGGCGTTCATCCTGCTCAGGACATACGAATAATACACGTTGGTCACTGTTATCGAATCGCCATTCAGATACGCATCATCGGGAATAGCACTATACTCTGCGGAACCGTTTACTTCAGCAACAAAATCCCACTTGCCTGTTTCGGAATTGTATGTGTATGTAAACGTTGTGGGTAATCCCGTCTTGGGGCCTTTTGTTTGATATTGCCAGACATAGCCCTGCAGAACGGCGTTCGTGATGTTTTTTCCCTGGGCCTCCGCGTATGTGTAGTTCTCTGTTGTAGTAGTTGCAGGTTCGCCATTTTTAATTGTCAGGACGGTGATACCATCAACAGTCTCACCATTAGAGTTTTCGATTGCCTTGGCATCAGCAGCAGGGAGCCGGTGTCTCTTCCTGTGACATCCCAATGTTGCTCAGTGGAATCCCATGTATAGGATAATACAAGACCTTCATCCAACGCGGATTTGACATACCATTTTTTACCCTGAATAGAAGTTGCCATTGCATCATAATTCGCGGCGGCAGTTTTCAGCTCCCCGATCGTTTTTACCTCGAAGCCGGGCTTTACATCGCTGGCGGCGCTGCGAAGCAGGTTTTCGGAGCTGTATTCATCCACATAGATTTCAATGTCGTCGACAGTCTTTTTTGTCTCAACCCATCTGCCTTCATCATTATAAGTGTATATATATATGTAATTACCATCTGTGTAGGTCCATGGATAATTCGCCACCGTTTGATCATCGCCCAGTTCATCCAACTGGATGGTTGTCGGATCGATTTCGGTCTCATAGTCCGAGATGTCGGCTTTCGGCGCGGTTGTCACTTTGCCCTCATATACCACATAT
>CAJOFW010000191.1 GCA_905234005.1 uncultured Oscillospiraceae bacterium | reverse complement strand
GTCGACGACGGCCGACGAGCCGAACAGCAAGGGCCTGCAGTGCGAGGGCACGGTCACGATCACCGGCGGCACCGTAAACCTCAGCACGCAGAACGACGGCATCACGGCGGGCACCGTCTGCTCGATCACGGACGGCGTCGTCACCGTCCTCGCGACGGACGACGGCATCCACGCGGACGATCTGCTCTCGATCTCCGGCGGCACGGTCACGATCCTCGACGCGTACGAGGGCCTTGAGGCCTACGCCGTGGAGATCTGGGACGGCGACGTATCCATCCGCGCCGTCAACGACGGCATCAACGCCAACGGCCCGGAGATGATGTTCGCCCGCGCCGGCTCGACGACGACGAGCGTAGACTCCGTCACCGGCTCGTCGCTGAGCTACGTGCGCATCGCGGGCGGCACGCTCGATCTCGTCGTGACCGGCAACTCCCAGAACCAGGGCGACGGCATCGACTCGAACGGCGCGGTCTACATCGACGGCGGCGTATCGGTCATCTCGACGTTCGGCACCTACATGGAGAACGGCATCGACACCGGCTCCGGCGGCCCGGTCATCACGGGCGGCGCGGTCATCGCGGGCGGCTCGTCCACGATGGCGGAGGGCTGGGATTCCAGCTCCACGCAGTGCGCGGCGTCTCTGTCCACCGGGACGCAGCCCGGCGGCACCGAGGTCACGATCACCGACATGGACGGCAATGTCATCTGGTCGGCCGTGCTCGAGGACACGTTCTCGTCGCTTCTCGTCTCCCACCCGGACATGGAGCTTGGCTCGAGCTACATCATCACCTACGGCACGGCCTCCACGACGGTGAGCTTCGCGAACGCATACGTCTACAGCCAGAACGGCGGCTTCGGCGGCCCCGGCGGCTTCGGCGGCTTCCCCGGCTTTAGATAAGCGAATCCATACAACCCACAAACGGCGGCGGGCGGCTACAAACCGCCCGCCCGTATTGATTATACAGAGATCATGGATGATTTTACGAGAGAATACACAGACGCCCGGCGGCAGGTCATAGCGCGGAATTTCCCGACGCTGAACCCCCGCCAGCGGGAGGCGGTCATGGCGACGGAGGGGCCGCTGCTCGTCCTCGCCGGGGCCGGGAGCGGCAAGACGACCGTGCTCATCAACCGCGTGGCAAACCTCATGAAATACGGCTGCGCGTCGGACTCCGACCGCCTTCCGCCGGACGCGGACGCGGAGAAGCTCGGCGTGATGCTGAACTACCTCGCCGGGGACGAATCCGTCCGGCGCGAGGCCGAGAGCGCGGCGGCGCTCGAGCCGGTGGAGCCGTGGCGCATCCTCGCGATCACGTTCACGAACAAGGCCGCCGGGGAGCTGCGGGACAGGCTCGCCCGGATGCTCGGCCCGGCGGCGGAGGAGGTCTGGGCGAGGACGTTTCACTCCGCGTGCGTGCGCATCCTGCGCCGGGACGGGGAGCGGCTCGGCTATCCGTCGGGCTTCGTCATCTACGACACCGCCGACCGCACGGCGGTCATGAAGCGCATCATCAAGGAGAAAAACCTCGACGAGAAGACCTACGCCCCCCGCTGGGCGCTGGCCGTCATCGACCGGGCGAAGGACGCGATGCAGTCGCCGGAGGAATTTTCGCGGGCGGCGGACAAATCCGGCGATCTCCGGCGGCAGACGGCGGCGGAGCTGTACACGGCGTACAGCCGCCGCCTGTTCGAGGCCGGGGCGATGGATTTTGAGGATCTCATCTACAACACCGTCCGCCTTCTGCGCGACAACGCCGACGTGTGCGAATACTACCAGCGCCGGTTCCGCTACATCCTCATCGACGAGTACCAGGATACAAACAACCTCCAGTACCTGCTCGCGAGCCTTCTCGCCGGCGGGCACGGGAACATATGCGTCGTCGGCGACGACGACCAGTCCATCTACGCCTTCCGCGGGGCGACGATCGAGAACATCCTCTCGTTCGAGGGACGGTATCCCAACGCCCGCGTCATCCGCCTCGAGGAGAACTACCGCTCCACCGGCCACATCCTCGACGCGGCGAACGGCGTCGTGTCCCACAACGTCGGACGCAAGGGGAAGAAGCTCTGGACGAAGGCCGACGACGGCGAACGCGTCAGGCTCCACATCGCCCGGAACGAGGAGGACGAGGCCCGGTACATCGTGCGGGAGGTTCTGCGCGCCGTGGAGCGGGGGGAGAACCTGCGCGATCACGCCGTGCTCTACCGGCTGAACGCCCAGTCCCGCGTGCTCGAGCAGACGTTTCTGCAAAACGGCATCCGGCCCCGGATCGTGAAGGGCAACCCGTTCTTTGAACGGGCGGAGATCAAGGATATCATGGCGTATCTGTTCGTGCTCATGGACCCGGCGGACGATCTGCGCCTTCTGCGCATCATCAACGTCCCGGCCCGGGGCATCGGCGCGGCCACGGTCGAGAAGGCGCGGGCCGTCGCGGAGCAGAACGGCATCCCGCTGTTCACGGCGATATCCCTGGCCGACCGGTTCCCGGAGCTTGAGCGCTCGGCAAAGAAGCTGCGGGCGTTCACGGACATGATGAACGAGCTGTCCGCCATGACCCGCACCGACGGCGTCGAGGCGGTCTACGACGCCCTCCTCGAGAAGACCGGCTACGTCGACGCCCTGCTCGCCGTGAAGAGCGAGGAGAACCAGAACCGGCTCGAGAACATCCGCGAGCTGAAGAGCTTCGTCACGTCCTACGTGCGTGAGAGCGGCGACGGCTCCCTCGCCGGCTTCCTCGACGAGGTGAGCCTGTACACGGACCTGCAGGCGATGGACGACGACGAGAACACCGTGACGCTCATGACCATCCACTCGGCCAAGGGCCTCGAGTTTCCGACCGTGTTCATCGCCGGCATGGAGGAGGGGCTTTTCCCCTCGCTGCAGGCCATCGGCGAGTCGAAGCAGATGGAGGAGGAGCGCCGCCTCGCCTACGTCGCGATCACCCGCGCCAAACGCCGCCTCGTCATCACCTGCGCCCGCCAGCGGATGCTGTTCGGCCAGACGGCGACGCACCGCGTCAGCCGGTTCGTGGACGAGATCCCGTCCGACCACATCGACCGGCCGTACAGCGACCTGAAGCCGGCGTATCTCGATTTCGAGGACGTGCCCCGATCCCGCCCGAGCCGTCCGGTACGGCAGAGCGCCGCCGTCGCGCCGCCCGCGCCGAAGCCCGCCGCCGCGCAGGCGTCCTATCAGGTCGGCGACCGCGTCCGCCACACCGCGTTCCACGAGGGCGTGATCGTGAAGCTGACGCCGATGGGCGGCGACCACCTCGTGGAGATCGACTTTGCCGACGCCGGCGTGAAGCGTCTGATGCTCAAGGCCGCGGCGCGGTATATGACGAAACTGTGAATTTCCGGCCGGATGAGAAATCGCACTTGATAATTTTGAAAAACTGTCGTATAAAGCTGTACTAGTCGGGGAGCCAGCGGTGCCCTGTACCCGCAATCCGCTATAGCGGGGACGAACTCCTGCCCCCGGATATTCCGATGTGTTGTCTGACCGCCGTAAGTAGCGTTGACGATTCGGTCTTGCGCAATGGGGTCCCGTGAACCATGTCAGGCGGGGAACCGAGCAGCATTAAGCGGACAACCCTGTGTGCCGCAAGGTCGCCGGGTCTGAGCCAACTGCGGTGGTAACGGATGTATCGGGTATTCAAAGGCAGGTGTACGGCTCTATATTTTTATATCCAATTTCAATCTCGCAGGGCGATGCCCGCGGCGAACGAGGGAAGCATGTATCAGGCGCTGTATCGGAAATGGCGGCCGCGCACGTTTGACGACGTGGTCGGGCAGGAGCACATCACGGATACGCTCAAGCGGCAGGTGACGACCGGCCGGCTCTCCCACGCCTATCTTTTCATCGGCACACGCGGCACCGGCAAGACGACCTGCGCCCGCATCCTGGCCCGGGCCGTCAACTGCGAGAACCCCCGTGACGGCAACCCCTGCAACGAGTGCGCCGTCTGCCGGGGCATCGAGACCGGCGGCATCCTCGACGTCGTGGAGCTGGACGCCGCGTCCAACAACCGTGTGGACGACGTGCGGGCGCTGCAGGACGAGGCGATCTACTCGCCCGCCGCCGCGAAAAAACGCGTGTACATCATCGACGAGGTGCATATGCTCTCGACGGCGGCGTTCAACGCCCTGCTCAAGATCCTCGAGGAGCCGCCGGAGCACCTCATGTTCATCCTCTGCACGACGGAGCTGCACAAGGTGCTGCCCACGATCGTATCCCGCTGCCAGCGCCACAGCTTCAAGCGCATAGAGCCGGACGCCATCGCCGGGCGGCTTCTGTACGTCGCCGGGGAGGAGGGGATAAACCTCACGCCGGACGCCGCGGCGCTGCTGGCACGGTTTGCCGACGGCGGCCTGCGCGACGCCCTGTCCCTGCTCGACCAGTGCTCGGGCAGCGAGCACGTCGACGTAAACGCCGTACACGGCGCCCTCGGGCTAGCTGGCAGCCGCCGCATCGCGGAGCTTCTGGAGGCCGTGTGCGACCGAGCGCCCGAGCGGGCGCTGACGCTGTTCGACCGGATGTGGAAGGACGGCAAGGATCCCGCCGGCATCCTCGACGAGCTGGGCGATCTCATGCGGGATGTGCTGCTCATGCTCGTGGCGCCGGGAAGCTGCGCGGCGCTGCTGTCGGGCGTACACGAGGAGGCTGTCCTGCGCCGGTTCGCGGCGAGAATGTCCGGCTCCGATATCATGGACGGCATGGCCGCGATCCGCGCCGCCGACCTCTCGGGCGAGAACCCCCGCCGGGCGGCGGAGATGTGCCTTGTGAGCCTCTGCGTGCCCGAGCCGGGCGACTCCCTCTCGGCGCTGAAAAGCCGCGTATCCCGCCTTGAGTACGCCGCACCCAAACCCCGACCGGAACCCGAACCGAAACCGGAGAGGAAACCGGGCGCCGCGTCCAAATCCGAACCAGAACCCGAACCAGAACCAAAACCGGAGACTATACCCGCGTCCAGACCCGAACCGGCGTCCGCGCCGGAGTCGCCGGACGACGTCCCGTGGTACACGGACGACGACGCCCCGCCGCCGGACGACGATTACATGCCTCCTCCGCCGCCGGAGCACACATTCGAGCCGGAGCCGGATCCCGAATACGATATCGACCCCGAATACGAACCCGAGCCGGAGCCGGAGCCCGAGCCGGAGCCCGAACCTGAGCCGGAACCCGATATCGAACCGAAACCCGCACCCGTACCCGCGCCGAAGCCGGCGCAGACGGAGGGCGGGGAGGACGTGTGGCCCACGCTTGTGAAGCGGCTGCACGGCCAGATGGATCTCGGCACGTACTCGATGATCACCACCGCGACCCAGTCGAACGGCGTGTACGCCGACGGCGTTATGACGGTCTACCTCGCCACGCCGATCGCGAAGCTCATGCTCGATACGCCGGAGATGCAGGGCCTGTTCCGGCGGGAGCTGTGCGCCATCACGGGCGAGGACGCCCGCGTCGTATTCACGGACGAGGAAATGCCGGTGAAGGCCGAGACGCCGACGCCGGATATGGAAAAGCTCGAGGCCCTGCGGCGGTTTGACAACGTGATCTTTGAATAGGCGTCGCAGAGCAGGCGTCGAACAACCGAATTACAACAACCGGACATACAATCAAAACCATTACTACGGACAGGAGACTTACAGCTATGGGCAGAAACCAGTTTCGCGGCGGCGGCTACGGCGGCATGAACCAGGCCGCGATGATGAAGCAGGCGCAGAAGATGCAGCAGGATCTTCTCAAGATGCAGGAGGAGCTGGAGACGCAGGAGTATACCGCGTCCTCCGGCGGCGGCGTCGTGAAGGCGACGGTCAGCGGCAAGCGTGAGCTGACCGGGCTCGTCATCGACCCCGAGGCCGTCGACCCCGACGACGTGGAGATGCTGCAGGACATGATCGTCGCGGCCGTGAACGAGGCCCTGCGCAAGGCGGAGGAGGCGTCCAGCCAGTCCATGAGCCGCATCACCGGCAGTCTGGGCGGTCTCGGCGGGCTGCTCTGACCGGATGAGCAGGGAGCTTGCGCCGTGGGAGGCGGTCGAGCGGAGCATATCGAAGAAATACCGCAGGAGCATATGGGGCCCGTTCATCACCGCCGTGAAGCGGTATGAGCTGATCGGGGAGAACGACCGCATCGCCGTGTGCATATCGGGCGGCAAGGATTCGATGCTGCTTGCGGTGCTGCTTCGGATGCTGCAGCGCCACTCCGACGTGCCGTTTTCGCTCACCTTCCTCGCGATGGACCCCGGCTACAACGCGGAGAACCGCCGCCGGATCGAGGAAAACGCGCGTCTTCTCGATATCCCGCTCACGATCCGCGAGTCGTCGATCTTCGAGGTCACGAACAGCGCCGGCGGTTCGCCGTGCTATCTGTGCGCCCGTATGCGGCGCGGCCACCTGTACAGCTACGCCCGCGAGCTTGGCTGCAACAAGATCGCCCTCGGCCACCACTTCAGCGACGTGATCGAGACGACGGTTATGGGCATGTTCTACGGCGGGCAGCTCCAGGCGATGATCCCGAAGCTGCACAGCACGAATTTCCCCGGCATGGAGCTGATACGCCCGCTGTACTGCGTACACGAGGAGGATATCATCGCCTGGGGACGGTACAACGGCCTCTCCTTCATCCGCTGCGCCTGCCGCTTCACCGAGCGGTGCGACGACGGCGACGGCAAGCGCCGGGAGATCAAGAACCTCATCCGTACCCTGCGTGAGACGAACCCGAACATCGAAAAGAGCATATTCCACAGCCTGCACGCCGTATCCCTCGACACGTTCCCCGGCTACAAATCCGACGGTGAGACGCACTCGTTTTTGGAGCGCTTCAACGCGCGGCCGTCGGCGGCGCAGGAATCGGCGGCACAGGAATCGGCGGCGCAGCCGTAAAAAACCGAAAATCCGGCGTCCCATCGCGAAGATATCTCGCGGCGGGACGCCGGATTCGTATACTGTTTTTGCGGGATGATTCCTGTCGAACGGGAAATCGTTCTATCGCAGCAGCATCGGGATGATGTAGATGCCGAGGGCGATGACGGTGACGATGATCGTGCCGGTTTTCCAGATCTTGTAGTCCTTATCGAGCTTGCGTTTCGTCTCCTCGTCCGGCTCCTCGATGACGCCGATCTCCTCCTCGATGCTCAGAAGCGCTCTGCCCTTTTTGCGCGTGAACACGAACCAGTAGACGAAGCACAGAACCGATATGACGCCGGCGGTGATGAGCGCCGACACGTCCGCGAAGATCAGCATGAACGTGTACGTGATGAACGTGACCCAGCTCCCGAGCACGCCGTGCGGGGCCTTGTACGGGCGGCGCATATCGGGGTATTTCTTCCGCAGACCGAGATACGACGCGCAGCCGATCATGTAGCACACGGCAAGGGAGATCAGCGACACGGACGCGATGTATTCGATCGAGCCGGTGGCGATCAGGATGAAGTTGATGACGCCGACCGCGATGACCGCGATGTGGGGCGTATGGAATTTCGGGTGGATTCTGCCGAGAAACGCCGGGAGGGCGCCGTCCTCCGCCATCGTGTAGATGTACCGGGCCGGGGCCGCGATGCCGGGGTTGATCGTCGAGAGGTCGCCGCCGAAGGCGATGCCGATGCACAGCAGGATGACCGGGAACCCGGCGAGACCGGCGGCCTTCAGACCCTCGGCGTACGGGGCGTCCGCCGTCGCGATCACGTCGTAGAACGCGTGGGGCACGAGGCCGACGAGGAACCACTGAAACAGCGCCGTCAGCGAGAAGACGAGAAATACCGATACCTTCAGCGCACGGGGCAGCGTGTACTGCGGGTATTTCGTCTCCGCGCCCATGGACACGCACGTCTCAAAGCCCGTGTAGCACCACCACACGAGGCCGAAGATGTACATCAGCTCCCGGAACGGCGGCAGGCTGTCCATCGCGATGCCGCCGAAGTATTCGACGTGTACCTTCGGGATCATGTACAGGAACCAGCTCACGGCGCAGGCCCAGAAGAAGAAGATAAAGCCCGTCTGCGCCCGGCCCGACTGCTCGATGCCCCGGAAATTGAGCACGAGGAAGATCGCGACGAGGATGCAGGCGATGATGCGTGAGTCGAGCCACATGATGTCCACGCCGAGCTGTTCAAACAGGATCTTGAAATAATTCGCGAACGCCAGCGTCTCGCCCGCGCCGATCGCGACGACGGCGATGATGTAGTGCCACCCGGCCATGTTCGCCCAGATGCGGTTCAGGCCGCGCTTGGCGTAGTTATAGGTGCCGCCGGCGCAGGGCAGGGCGGCGGACATCTCGCCGTAGATCAGGCACGGCCAGATCGAGATGAGCAGGGACACGAACGTGAATACGATGATCCACGAGCCGACCAGTCCGATCTGTGTGGAGCCGCAGGTGAAAAGCCCCACGCCCACGACGGTGCCGATCGTCATGGACACGGCCTCCTTGAGGCCGAGGGCGCGAATCAGCTTGTTTTCGGATTCAACCATGGATGAACTCCCCCTTCT
>CAJOFW010000190.1:2315-7263 GCA_905234005.1 uncultured Oscillospiraceae bacterium | reverse complement strand
GAACATATAGCAGTAGCCGGGTTCCGTCTCGTGGGACTGGTAGAAGAAGCGGTCGTCAAGCTCCGCCGCGCAGACGGCGCGGAAGCGCTGGAAATCCTCCCGGGGGATGCAGATATCCACATCGTCGTCCCACGGGATGAAGCCCCGGAACCGGATCGCTCCGAGAAGCGTGCCGCAGCCGAGGCTGTAGGGTATGTCGTGGCGGCGGCAGAGGGCATCCACCTCGCGCAGGATCGACACCTCCAGCGCCCGGAGCGCCCGCAGCTCCTCATCCGTCGGGGTATATAGTTGTAGCGATGTATCTCTCTGGCCGCCCATATATGCCATCCTTTGATATGCGTTCGTAACTGTTCAGCACCCGCTGCGCCGGCGGCTGTTCAGGGGGGATGCGAAACGCCTGCGCGCACTCGCCCCGCCCCTGGATCAGGTTCGCCCAATCGCTCCGTGAGAGGAATCTTTGCCGAAAAGCGCGGTTTCCGGCAATTGCTTCCGCGTTTTTGCGCCTGCGGGCGCATACTTAAGCGAGGCAACGAGGGTTCTGAATAGTTATATGTGTTCTATATTATAGCATATTCAACCGCGCTATTCAATCCGAATTTACCCGGATCGAATAAAAGAATCCGTCTGACCGTACGCACCCCACGTCCGGACACGCCTCACGCCCCGCCGAGCAGCTCCGCCATCGCCGCCGTGAGCGCCTCCGCGTCGGCACGCGGAACGAGAACGCCGACGCCGTCCGTGACGCACAGGCAGTGTACGCTGTCGTAGACACGCACCTCGCCCGTCACATCCGCCCGCTCCGGTTCCAGCCACCGGAACGTCACGGCAAGGAGCAGATCGCGGCCGCCGTCCGGCGGCGCCTCCCCCTCCGTCGGGAGGGCGCCGAGCGACGCGAGCCACGCCTCCATATCGCCCGGTTCGAGCACCCAGCCGTTCGCGGACCAGATCACGTCCGTCAGCGTCACGGCCCCGTCGCCGTCCTCCTCCGCGGTCTCGGTCTCCTCCACGAGGCGCAGGATCTCGTGCGTGACGCCCGAAAGCTCCACCGTCACGGACGACAGCTCGTCCGGCTCCGCCGTGAATACGGTGACCGGCGCAAGCTTCGCCCAGTCCGGGTACATGACCGCGTCCGCCGCCGAGGCCGGAACGAGGCTCACAAGCGCCGAACCGGCCAGCCGCACATATACGCTGCCGCCCTCATATGCGCCGAATTCGAGCGAGAATTCCCTCGTATGGCCGTCCTCGTCCGCGTATGTCACCGTCGCCGCCGCCTGCGGCCGGTCAAGCCCGAAGGCGCCCTCGTCCGCCCCGTGTCCACGACAGCGCCGTGAATTCCCAGCGGCTGCCGATCGCCAGCGGCTCCGGCGACGATGCCGCCGCCTCCGTCGGCGCGTTCCCATCCGCCCTCCGTCAGTGAGAGAGCGTAGCTCTCCGCCGCCGATTCGACCGCGAGGCCGGTCACACGGTCGATGTCCGCCGGGACGCTGTCGAGGGCCATGATGTCGTAAAGCCCCGCCTGAAACGCCGAAGCCATGCTCCCCGCCGCGAGGTATACCGTGTCGTCTTCGCCGCGGCGCACGTAGAACTCGTTTGTCGCGGTCGTGTCCCCGATCTCGTAGACGGCGTCCGCCCCGTCCGTGGCCGTCTCCACGGTCAGCGCCGGCGGGTCAAGGCCGTACTGCCCGAGGTCTGTCACGCCGGTGAGCTTCACCGAGGCGGTCACATCCGCCGCCGCACGGGCCAGCGTCTGCGCCGCCGCGTCGTCGATCGGGCACGACGGGTCGGCGGCGTACAGCCAGCGGCCCGTCGCGTCGTCCCGCTGAAGACGCACCGTTGCGCCGTCCCGTGTCCACGACAGCGCCGTGAATTCCCAGCGGCTGCCGATCGCCAGCGGCTCCGGCGACGATACCGCCGCCTCCGCCGTCACATCCGCCGCCGTCACGGCGTCGACCGCGTACTCGTCCATCAGCGCCGCGAGAAGCCACGCCCCCGCGAACACCGCCGCCGAGAGCGTGAGCATGGCAAATTTCGCCCGCAGCTCCACGGGCCTCCCCCCTCTTTCGTATATGGTATAACCGTCTGTCATACAATCGTCCATGGTTCACCGGCTGTGGTACAGCCGACTGCGGCGCAATCACAACCGACAGATATGAATATAGCACGGCAAGGTCGGCAATGCCGTCGAA
This sequence comes from uncultured Oscillospiraceae bacterium, assembly GCA_905234005.1. Taxonomy (GTDB): domain Bacteria; phylum Bacillota; class Clostridia; order Oscillospirales; family Oscillospiraceae; genus CAJOIG01. The sequence goes on along the minus strand of CAJOFW010000190.1, from coordinate 5,077 downwards.
TCCGCGTCAATTTGCCGGAGGGGATGCAAAAATCAATCGCGTGTGCTATAATCGGTTGAGATACGCTATGTGCCCGGAGGAGCCTTGCCCATGAGAATGCGAAACAAGAAGAATCTGATACCGCGCATGGAAAAATGCGCCGCCGTCCAGGTGTTCGACCCCGCCGCGCAGCGGGGCCGCTGGGCGGCGCTTCTGGACGGCTGCGCGGAGGTGCGCGCCGAGATCGGCTGCGGCAAGGGGCAGTTCACCGCCGCCGTCGCCCACGCGTCGCCGGACGCTCTGCTCGTCGCCATCGAGAAGGTGCCGAACGCGATGGTCACGGCGATGGAGCGGGCCGTCGCGGAGGATATCCCGAACGTCCGCTTCATCGACGCCGACGCCGCGACGCTCCGGGAAATCTTCGCGCCCGGCGAGGTGTCCGTCTTTTACATCAACTTCCCCGACCCGTGGCCCCGCAAGAAGGAGGCGAAGCACCGCCTCACCGCGCCGGCGTTTCTCGCGATGTACTGGGACACGCTGCCCGTCGGGGGCCGCATCGAGTACAAGACCGACCAGCAGTGGCTGTTCGACTGGTCGCTCGAGCAGTTCGCGTATATGGGCTACGACGTGCGCGATGTGACACGCGATCTGCACGCGAACGGGCAGACGGGCTTCATGACAAACTATGAGACGCGTTTCCACGAGCAGGGCGTCCCCATCTGCCGCTGCGTCGCCGTCAAGACCGAGGATCGGCCCGCGACCGCCGTGCCCGAAAAGAAGCGCCCCGCGCCGGACGAGGCGGCGCGTTCGACGCCGTGAAGCGGCCCGGCGGCGAATACCTCGCGGCGGCGGACGTGCTGCGCGTTCTGTCCATCGGCCTCATCGGGTGGTACCACATCTGGCAGCAGAGCTGGCTCGACCCGGGCTTTACCGTGGGATCACATTATGTAAATTTACAAAGCGTCGTGCGGCACGGGTATCTGCTCGTGGATGTCGTGCTCGTTATATCCGGTTTTCTGCTGGCTCTTCCGTGGGCAAGGGCACAGCTCGGCCTCGGCGGCCGTCCCTCCGTGAAGGAATATTATGTAAAACGTTTTCTGCGCATATTCCCGGCGTACGCGCTCGCGATCGGCGTGTGCGTCCTCGCGTGGTCGCTGCCGAGGGGGGACTATCCCTCCGCCGGGTTTCTGTGGAAGGACGTCATCACGCACCTCACGTTTACGCACAACCTGTTTTACGACACGTACCTGCTCACACCGCTGCCGATCGTGCTCTGGACGCTCGGCGTGGAGGTGCAGTTCTACCTCGTCTTCCCGCTCGTCGCCCGGGCATATGAAAAAAGCCCGCCGCTGACCTGCGTTGTGCTCGCGCTGTTTGCCTTCGCGTTCCGGCTGTGGGTGTACGCGATGGAGGACACGACGTTCTGGGTGAACCAGCTTCCGTGTATGCTCGACCTCTACGCGATCGGCATGGCGGCGGCGTGGATCTACGTCCGGGCGTCGCGGCGCGCGATATCCGCCGGTACGCGGTGGCTTCTCGCGGCGGTCGCCCTCGCCGTGCTGCCGATTCTGATGCAGCTTCTGTACAACGGCGTGATCGGCGAATACCCCGATATTCGCCGCCAGCAGCTCGAATACCGTCTGCCGCTCGGGATGCTGGCGGGCGTATTTCTCGTGTGCGGCTCGCTGGCCCCGGCCGGCCTCGGGCGCGTGTGCGGCAACCCCGTGACGCGGTTTCTCGCCGCGATCAGCTACAACTTCTACATCTGGCACCAGACGCTCGCGGTCTGGCTCAAGACGCTGCGTATCCCGGCGTGCGCCGCCGAGGAACCGAACCGGGTCGGCGAACAGCCGTGGCAGACGCGGTATACGCTGCTGTGCTTCGCCGCCGCCGTCGCCGTCGCCGCGCTCGTCACATACCTCTGGGAAAAGCCGCTGGCCGCAAGGGGACTGGCGCTCTACCGGAAGCGGCACGATTCGGATGTGTCATAATTCGGAAACATCATCATAAGGAGGAAGCACCATGATCAACCTGACGTTTTACGGCCATGCCTGCTTCGGCGTGGACACCGGGTCGGCGCGGCTGCTCATCGACCCGTTCCTGACGGGCAACCCGCTCGCGCCGGTCGCCGCCGCGGACGTGGACGCGGACTACATCCTCGTCACCCACGGCCACCACGACCACGCCGGGGACGCCGCCGCCATCGCCGGGCGCACCGGCGCCCGTATCGTCACGACCGTCGAGGTCGGGCAGGCGCTGTTTTCCGGCTGCGACACCGTCGCCGGCAACATCGGCGGCACGCTGCGTCTGCCCTTCGGCGGCGTGAAGCTCGTGACCGCGATCCACGGCTCCGGCGTGCCCGGCGGCCTCGCCTGCGGCTTCGTCATCGAGGCGGACGGAAAAACCGTCTATCACATGGGCGACACCGCCCTGACACGGGATTTCGAGCTATTGGCAAACGACGATCACCCGATCGACGCGCTGCTCATCCCGATCGGCGGTCACTACACGATGGGGCCGGACGACGCCCTCCGGGCCGTGGAGATGATCCGCCCCCGCCTCGTCATCCCGATGCACTTCGGTACGTTCGCGGAAATCGGCGAGGATCCCGCGGCGTTCTGCGCCGCCGTCGAAAAGACAGGCGCCGCCGCCCGCGTCCTCCGCCCGGGCGAGACGATCGCGGTGTAATACTTTTTCCCCAAAGAAAAAGTATCAAAAAGAACTTTATATTCGCTCGAAAAGGCAGCAATTCCAAGGCTTTGCGCCCGGTAACGAAACGGAGC